>JALONV010000091.1 GCA_025454755.1 Bacteroidales bacterium
CTGAAGAAATATTTCCTCTCCTTCCTTAAGGCTTATTGAATTAACGACCGATTTGCCCTGAATGCATTTAAGGGCAGACTCAATTACATTCCATTTCGAAGAATCGATCATCAGCGGAAGTTTTGCGATATCCGGTTCTGCCATGATGAGATTTACAAACCTCACCATCGCCTTTTCAGCGTCGAGCATCGCCTCATCCATACAGATGTCGATAACCTGGGCTCCTCCTTCGACCTGGCTGCGTGCTATTGCCAGTGCTTCTCCGTACTTTTCTTCTTTTATGAGCCTGGCAAATTTCAACGAACCGGATACATTCGTGCGTTCACCGATATTCACAAAATTGGTTTCGGGAGTTATCGTAAGTGCTTCCAGTCCGCTGAGACGGGTATATTTTGTTATCGCAGGTTTTATTCTTGGATTATATTTCTTAGCTGTTTCCGAAATCCTCTTAATATGAGCGGGAGTTGTCCCACAGCATCCGCCGATAATGTTCACCCAGCCCTCCTTCATGAAATCCTCTGTCACAGAGGCCATGAATTCTGCAGACTGATCATATTCTCCAAACTGATTTGGCAATCCGGCATTTGGGTGTGCCGAAACATAAAAAGGTGATTTGGCAGATAATTCTTCGACGAATGGTCTTAACTGTTCAGCTCCGAGCGCACAGTTAATGCCTACGCTGTAAAGCGGGAAATGAGAAACAGATATAAGAAAAGCCTCAAGTGTTTGTCCTGTAAGTGTTCTTCCGCTTGCATCCGTTATGGTAACAGAAACCATGACAGGGAGTCTTTTTTTCTTTTCTTCAAAAACTGAATCTATAGCAAAAAGAGCGGCTTTACAGTTAAGCACGTCGAATATCGTTTCAACGAGCAGAATATCGACGCCTCCGTCAATGAGTCCGCGTGCCTGTTCCGAATAAGCTTCAACCAGATTATCGAAAGTCACCGATCTGGCTCCGGGATCATTTACATCAGCCGACATTGATGCAGTTCGGTTTGTAGGTCCGAGTGTGCCTGCAACAAAATGGTTTGCAGGTTCTCTGGAATTCTCAAATGAACAAATTGCGCCTTTGGCCAGCACAGCGGCATGGTAATTCAGATTGTAAACCTGATCTTCCATTCCGTAATCGGCCATTGATATGCGGTTGGAATTGAAAGTATTGGTGGTGATTATATCAGCTCCGGCCTCAAGATATTCGCTGTATATATTGCTTATTATCTCAGGATTTGTGAGGGTAAGCAGATCGTTATTCCCCTTCTGGGGACGGGGATGATCCTTAAACTTTTCGCCGCGATAGTCTGCCTCCTGCAGCCTGTGCTTCTGGATCATGGTACCCATCGCGCCGTCGAGAATCAGGATCTTTTAAGTTTTGAATTCATTTTAGCCCCCCTTTAGTGCCTGCTCTGAGCGAAGCGAAGAGGGGGATGGGGGGCGTTTTAATTTATTCCTTTTCTTCCGGTATTAATGATAAAAACATCCATACTGCGAAGTTGTTCCTGCAATTCATATAATCTTTTCAGATTCACGACTCCTATCGCGTATTTGTAAAACTTACCGCTAAAGTATTCCGACACTTCCTCAAATCCAAATAATTCCCTCAAATAATTCCCTCTCCTTTTCATCCCTGTAACGTAGATAGATCTCGATCTTGTGATCTCGTGTATAGTTCGAGACTGTTCCCTGCTGGTATTTCTTGTATTCATATCTGTATCCGTAGGAATTGGCTGAGATGTCGGAAAGAACGGCGCTTCCCGTTGCATGACCGCCTGCTCCCTTGCCGGAAAAGAATTGCTTGTCGGCAAATGCCGCTTCAGTTATTACACCATTATATTCATTATCTACATTG
Source organism: Bacteroidales bacterium (assembly GCA_025454755.1). Lineage (GTDB taxonomy): Bacteria > Bacteroidota > Bacteroidia > Bacteroidales > VadinHA17 > LD21. Next base: position 1,847 of record JALONV010000091.1, read on the forward strand.
TACAGATATTTATCAGATGAAATAAATCGCGGCAGAACAAAGCTTGTGATAGTATTTTCATTTGTCTTTCCTACATATGGCACAAGCTTGATCTTGAGCCCTTTTTCTTTTGCATACTGAATGTCGAATTTCGATATATGGTTAATCCCGTAATGAAATACTTCCTCTGGTTCGAGAAATAATCCATAAGCATGACCCGTGATTATGCAGAGCTTATATTTTGCATCCCATCCCTCTACATCAAGAGCAGGATCAGATTCAGCAAACCCCTTTTCCCTGGCTTCATTCAGAGCAATTTCATAGTCAATCCCCTGGTTATGCATCAGGGTCAGGACATAGTTTGTGGTTCCGTTAAGTATTCCGCGCAGGGAATACAACAGTTCGTTATCATAATATTCCTCAAGATTCCTGATGATTGGTATGCTGGCACCTGCCGAGGCTTCATAGAGAAGAGAAACGCCATATTTTTCCTGCATTTCGACGAGCTCCTTAAAATGTTTGGCCACCATAACCTTGTTGGCAGTTACAACATTCTTTCCGTTCTTCATTGCTGTTGATACGATATCAAATGCCGCATCAGCATCATCAATTAATTCAACAACAAGGTTAATTGACGGATCATTCAGAATATCGTCCTTTTCATAGGTGAAATATTCCATCGGTATTCTTCTTTTTTTTGTGCGATCCTTCACACATATTCTTACGATATCGGCTTTGAAGCCCTTGCTGCTGTTGAGCACGTCATGAAGACCCTGTCCTACACAACCATAGCCGAACATTCCTATTCTTAGTTTCTCTCTTGTCATCTTTTTCCGTTTATGGTTTTTTCCCAGAATTTACTGACCACATCTGTAACAATATCTGTTTCAATAAGGAAACCGTCATGACCATAAAATGAGTCTATCTCAATGTACTCTGCGCCTTCAGTATTTGCAGTTATGAATTTCTGATCGTCGGTCGGAAAGAGTATATCCGATCTTATTCCCACACACAGGACATTTGCCTTAATCTTCTTCAAAGCATTTATTATACCACCCCGGCTTCTGCCAATGTTATGTGTATCTGAAAGGCATGTAAGGCACCAGTATGAATATGGATTAAACCTTTTTACAAGCTTCTCACCCTGGTATGCCTGGTATGATGCTGCCCTGAAAGAAGTCAGCTTTTCATTATCATCATCCTTCTGGGTCTGGTTATATGCATACATTGTCCTGTAGCTTATCAGTGCAATTGATCTGGCTGCCTTGAGGCCCAGCTTTCCGCCATCCGGATCTCCGGATGTAAAGGTTTGGTCGGCCTGCATTGCAAGCCTCATCGATTCGCTGAAGGCCAGAGCCCATGGTGTTTGCCTGGCTCCTGATGCAAGAAGGATCAGTCTTTTTACCAGATCCGGAAACATAATGGTGTACTCAAGAGCCTGATAACCCCCTATGGAAGCTCCGATTATGGTATGTATCTTTTTTATGCCAAGGTGTTTTCTGAGTATCTCATGAACGTTAACCAGGTCGCGAACAGTGATCAGTGGAAAATCATTAAGCCAGGGTTTTCCTGTTTCAGGATTTAAAGACGCAGGACCAGTCGTCCCGTAGCATGATCCGAGAACATTGGCACATATAATAAAGTATTTCCCGGGGTCGAATAAAAGACCTTCACCCACCATACCCGGCCACCATGATTCGACATCAGAGTTGGCAGTAAGTGCATGACAAACCCAGATCACATTATCGGCATCGGCATTCAGCGTTCCCCATTTATTATAAGCTATCTCAAGAGAGGGCAAAATTGCGCCTGTCTCTGTCGTAAAAGGTTTATTATATTTAAGTTTTTCCATCAGATTACCTGTTTGAATGCATGTTCAAAATCATAAATAATATCATCAATATGCTCCAGACCCACTGAAACCCTGAAAAGCCCTGGTTCAACTCCCGCGGCCAACTGGTCAGTGGCCGAGAGTTGTGCATGTGTTGTTGTTGAAGGCTGAATTATCAATGTTTTTGTATCTCCCACATTTGCCAGATGGCTGACGAGTTCAAGATGCTCCACGAGTCTGGCCGCTTTTGATTTTTCAGCCCTGAGGACAAAGCTGAGAACGCCACCGGCTCCTTTAGGCAAGTATTTCTGAGCAAGGTTATGATGAGGACTATCCGGAAGCCCCGGATAATTTACTCTTTCCACGCATTTCTGTTCTGAAAGCCATTGTGCCAGAGCCAGTGTATTCTGAATATGCCGTTCCATCCTCAACGAAAGAGTTTCCAGTCCCTGGATTAGTAAAAAAGAGTTGAACGGGCTGATTGCAGGACCAAGGTCTCTTAATCCTTCGACTCTGGCTTTCATGATGAAAGCTATGTTGCCGTTCTGTGACTTCTCAGAAAAATGCTCTCCGAAAACGAGACCGTGGTAACCTTCAGAAGGTTCCGTGAATACCGGGAAATTGCCATTATTCCAGTTGAAATTTCCTGCATCCGTAATTACTCCTCCTATGCTTGTTCCGTGTCCGCCGATCCATTTTGTGGCAGATTCAACAACTATATTTGCGCCGAATTCTATAGGGCGGCACAGGTAGCCACAGGCTCCGAAAGTGTTATCGACAATGAACGGTATCCTGAATTTTTCAGCAAGTCCGGCAAAAGCTTCAAAATCGGGGATGTTAAATCCGGGATTGCCAATTGTTTCCACATAAATTGCCTTGGTCTTGCTGTCAATCATCTTTTCGAATGATGATGGATCAAGGTCTTTTGCAAATCTTGCATCAATACCGAAGTTTTTTAAAGTCACCTTGAACTGATTGTGGGTTCCTCCATACAGGAACGGAGATGAGACAAAATTCTCTCCATTTCTCATTATCGTAGAAAGTGTAATAAACTGTGCAGCATGTCCTGAAGACAGAGCCAGTGCAGCAACACCTCCTTCAAGCGCTGCGACTCTTTTCTCGAAGACTTCGGTTGTTGGATTCATGATCCTTGTATAGATATTACCCGGTTCCGACAGGTTGAAAAGGTCGGCGGCGTGCTTTGAGTTCCTGAAGACATATGATGATGTCTGATAAAGAGGCACTGCCCTTGAGTGGGTTTCCTTATCGGGATGATGCCCTGCATGTATCTGCAGCGTTTCGAATTTTATTTTTCTTTTTTTCATATTGATAATTGAATAGTTAATACTAAATGCAGGTATAGCAAACCTGTCATCGTGTTGATCCGGCAATTGAAAAAGACTGGTTGCTCCAAATCAGGATCTTTACCGGCGCATGCACATAGGCATAAGCGGCATGGTAAAATTGTTGTGCGTCAGATGAATTGAATTCATTTTTCCGTGTTTTATTTTTATCATCTCCCGGCTTTCCCGGGATTAGGTATTGGCACCGTTTTCCGATATTCTGGACTGGTTGCCAGGGTTTCGCAGAGCCTAATCTCTCCGCCCTTCTTAATAAAAACCAAACACCCTTGAAAGGAAGGAATATTTGATTTGTTGGGTCAAATATAGGAAGGAATTTGAGAAATGCAAAAATAAATGCCCCCAAACCCCCTAAAGGGGGCTTAAAACCGCCCCTAGATCCCGCTTAAGCGGGACTTGAAACCACCTCTAAATACCTGTCCCTAGATACCTGCCCCTAAATCCCGCTTAAGCGGGACTTATTAGTTCTATTTCAATGAGAATTCGGGCTTTAACAGAATCAATATTCTCAAAGATTTCTTTGTTAGTGAATCTTAAGATTTTAATACCAAGCTTTTCTATGTCATGTTCCCGACCATCGTCACGTTCCAAAACTTCTTCCTTCATATGAATTTCTCCATCAACCTCAATAGCCAGTTTACATTTGTGACAATAAAAATCAACTATAAAGATGTCTACAGGATGCTGTGGTCTCCACCTCTCTTTAAAAACCTTCCTGTTTCTTAACACACACCATAACATTTTTTCAGCTTCTGTCATATTATTCCTTAATTCAATAGCCTTTAGGAATGTCTTTTTACCAGCGCCATAGAACATATGCCGCTCTATTACTCTCTTTTGCATAACTAAAATTTTTTATTACAGCGAATCATTAAATTTATAATATTTATTAAATATGTAAAAGATAAAAGCCCCCTTTAGGGGGTTGGGGGCAAGAAATATTTAATTTTGTCAAATATTCAGACTCTATGCAAAATAATTTCACCATCTACAATAGTCTTTCACGTAAGAAAGAACCTTTCAAACCTCTTCATCCTCCATTTGTCGGAATATATGTCTGCGGTCCTACCGTTTACAGCGATCCGCATCTCGGACATGCACGTCCTGCTGTTACATTCGACATCCTTTACAGGTACCTGATGCACCTTGAATATAAAGTCCGTTATGTGCGTAACATTACGGATGTGGGACACCTTGTAAATGATGCAGATGAAGGTGAAGACAAAATAGAAAGGAAAGCCAGGCTTGAACATCTTGAACCCATGGAGGTGGTACAGAAATATATCAACAGCTACCTTAAGAACATGGAACAGATCAATATCCTGCATCCTTCCATAGAACCAAGAGCTTCGGGGCATATTATTGAACAACAGCAGCTTATTGAAGAGATCCTGAAAAAAGGATATGCTTATGAAGTGAACGGCTCTGTATATTTTGATGTTCTCAAATACAATGAAAAGTACACATACGGAAAACTTTCCGGAAGGATCCTTGAGGATCTTCAGTCCAGTACACGCGACCTGGAGGGACAGGATGAGAAAAGGAACCCTTATGATTTTGCCCTCTGGAAAAAGGCAACACCGGAACACCTGATGCGATGGCCTTCCCGGTGGAGTGACGGCTATCCTGGATGGCACCTTGAATGTTCTGCCATGAGCATTAAATATCTCGGAGAGGTTTTTGATATTCATGGAGGAGGAATGGATCTGATATTTCCTCATCATGAGTGCGAGATAGCACAATCGACTGCTGCCCAGGGAAAAGAGTCGGTCAGGTATTGGATGCACAATAATATGATCACCATCAACGGACAGAAAATGGCCAGATCGCTGGGTAATTTCATCACACTCGATGAGCTTTTCAGCGGAAACCATTCGCTTCTCACCCAGGCCTACAGCCCCATGACGATTAGATTCTTCCTCATGCAGGCACATTACCGCAGCACTGTTGATTTTTCAAATGAAGCATTGCAGGCTTCAGAAAAAGGATACCAGAGACTTATGAAAGCAGTCGGTACACTTGATAAAATTAAACCCTCCCTGACATCCACAATTGATATCCCGGCTCTCAGGAAAAAGTGCTATGAAGCAATGGATGATGATCTGAATAGTCCGGTTCTTTTGTCAAATCTTTTTGAAGGAGTTAAATATATCAACTCCCTCAGTGATGGCACTGAGAAAATCAGCATGGCGGACCTTGATTCGCTCAAGAGCCTGTTCTCCGTTTTTGTTTTCGATATCCTTGGATTTAAAAATGAAACTGATTCAACCGGAGATCAAAAACTGACTTCGGAGCTTGTGAAGATCATTATTAATCTCCGGCAGGAGGCGAAGAATAAAAAAGAGTGGGCGGCTTCTGACAAGATCAGGGAAGATTTGAAGAATGCGGGGATCATTCTTAAAGACACGAAAGAAGGGGCGGATTGGGAGAAGGCCTAAGAAGAGGGCGTGAGGGCGTGAGGGCGTGAGAGGGTGAGGGCGTGAGAGGGTGAAGACTCCGTGAAACTCCGTGTAAATCCGTGGTTAAAAGAAAATTCTTCTATGTCTAAAAATATTTATAAATCATCTGAAATCTATATTGGAAGGATCCCGATTGGAGGATCCAATCCCATCAGGCTTCAGTCGATGACCAATACTGATACGATGGATACACAGGCATCTGTTGCCCAATGTATCAGGATCATTGAAGCCGGAGCCGATTATGTAAGGCTTACTGCCCAGGGCATAAAAGAAGCTGAGAACCTCAATAATATTAAAAAAGAACTTCGTAAGGCAGGCTTCGAAACACCTCTTATTGCTGATATCCATTTCAATCCAGCTGCTGCAGAAGCTGCGGCCCGCATTGTTGAAAAAGTAAGGATCAATCCTGGTAACTATGCCGATAAAAGAGCCTCATTCATTAAAGCTGAATTCACCGACAAGGAATATAACGAAGAGCTTGAAAGGATCCATGAACGGCTTCTTCCGCTGATAGAAATCTGCAAAAAAAACAAAACTGTTATCAGGCTCGGAATTAACCACGGCTCACTTTCTGACCGGATAATGACACGCTACGGGAATACTTCTGAAGGAATGGTTTTTTCGGCAATGGAATTTATAAAGATCTTCCGGGCTGAGAATTTCAATGATCTTGTGCTCTCGATGAAATCGTCTGACACTGTTGTTTTGATGGAGTCAAACAGATTCCTGGTCAGTAAGATGCAAAAAGAAGGAGCAGCATATCCAATACACCTGGGTGTAACTGAGGCAGGCGAGGGTGAAGACGGTAGAATAAGATCTGCTGCCGGAATAGGGGCTCTTCTCTGCGAAGGAATTGGCGATACAATAAGAGTGTCGCTTACAGAAGATCCCGAAAAAGAGATTCCCGTTGCAAAAGAGATCCTGAATTTCCTTACCGGTGATGCAGCCCGTGTTATTGATCCTTCTCCAGCTTTGTCTTTCAAAAAAAGGGATTCTCTTTACAGGCCTGAAGTTGTTGTTTGTGATTCCGGAAATTTCATTTCTGAGTCCGGGGATTTCTATAAAGGAGAGGTGCTTACTTTCAACGCCGGAAATCCGCCGGTGATTTCAGAAAACCTGAAATCCGAGATAATTCTTAATCCGATTTTTGATGAAGATGATCCTGTAAAACTGGCTGTTGATGCTGCTTCTTTGCTTGGCAGATATTTCATCCTGAAACAGCCGGATGGCATCTGTATTACAAACAGGGGAAAAGTCGGTGGTGAAAAACTGAAAGAGATCTCATTTACGATACTTCAGGCGACGGAAGCAAGGATAACGCGCAACAGATATATTTCCTGTCCCACCTGCGGACGGACAAAATTCAATCTGCAGGAAGCAGTACAGAAAGTTAAATCTGCAACCGGTCATCTGACCGGATTAAAAATTGCAGTGATGGGATGCATCGTCAACGGCCCCGGGGAAATGGCCGGAGCGGACTATGGTTATGTTGGCGCCGGTGAAGGAAAGGTGCATATTTACAGGGGAACTGTGCCAGTGAAAAAAAATGTTCCACAGGAAGAGGCGGTGGAGGAGCTGCTAAAATTAATCGTTGAGGATCAAACCAACCTGTAATCCAGTTGCTTTTTCTGCAGATCTGCTTTTACGACTTCTATCGTTACCCTGTCGCCAAGAGTATAAACCTTGCCTCCCATACGTCCCCGGATACAATAATTGTCCTCATCGTATTCATAGAAATCATCGCCCAGTTCGCGGATATTGACCATACCTTCGCATTGATTTTCAATTATCTCCACATAGATACCCCACTCAGTTACTCCTGATATAACACCATCGAAATGTTTGCCGAGCTTATCGCTCATGAACTCAACCTGCTTATATTTCACCGATGCTCTCTCGGCCTCGGCAGCAAGTCTCTCCATCTTTGAGGAGTGTTCACAGAGCTTTTCATATTTTTCAGGTCCGCCCGGATTCTCTTCAGCAAGATACATGGTTAACAGCGTCTCAATTATGTTTTGCTCTTTTTTCCCCACCACAGAATTGAGCAGCTTGTTCATAGCCTTCGGAAGAGATGTCTTTTCATCTTCGACAAGCTTATATCCGAAGCGGGTAACGAAATGACTGAAATTGTCGATCTTTTCGGGATCCGGTTTGTCATGGATACGGTATACAAATGTTTTCCCCTTAAGCTTCTTCCCGACATATTCTGCCACATGCCTGTTTGCGAGAAGCATAAACTCCTCGATAAGCTGGTTGGCTGTACCCATATCGCGGAATTTGATGCCTAACGGTTTGCCATTTTCGTCAAGATCGAACTGCACTTCAATTTTCTCAAAATAAAAAGCTCCGGCAGAGAAACGCTTCGCCCTCAGCTTTTGTGCAAGATCATGAAGAAGGAGGATTTGTTCTTTCATATCTCCTTCTCCCTTATCAATGACTTCCTGGGCTTCATTATAGGAAAATCGCATGTCGGAATTTATAATTGTCCTGCCGAACCATTCGTTGAGCACTTCTGCTTTTTCATTCATTTCAAAGACAGCAGCATAGGTAAGTTTGTCTTCTTTGGGATTCAGGGAACAGATATGATTTGAAAGTCTTTCGGGAAGCATTGGCACCACCCTGTCGACAAGATAGACTGAAGTGGCCCTTTGCTTTGCTTCTTCTTCTGTCAGCATTCCTGGTTTAACATAATGTGTCACATCGGCAATATGAACACCAACTTCCCAGTTTCCGTTATCAAGTTTTCTGAGTGAAAGTGCATCATCAAAGTCGCGGGCATCTGACGGATCGACAGTGAATGTCGGGACACTCCTGAAATCGCGGCGTGATTTAATATCAGCATCGGTAATGTCTGCATGAATTTTTTCAGAGTCGGCTTCAACTTCTTCAGTAAAATGATAAGGCAGTTCAAATTCTGCGAGTATGGCATGCATCTCAGTCTCATGCAATCCCGGATCGCCAAGTACATTGATTATCTCTGCAACAGGATTTTTTGATTTTGGATTCCAGTCAGTGACTTTTGCAACAGCTTTCTGCCCCTGTTTTGCTCCATTAAGTTTTGATGAAGGGATGAACAGGTCGAACGGCATGTTCTTGTTATCAGGCATAAGGAATGCAAAATTGGGCATTATCTCAACGGTGCCGACAAATGTTGTTCTCCA
>JALONV010000004.1 GCA_025454755.1 Bacteroidales bacterium
ATATGGCAGCCGATGTCGCCTGACCATCCTGTACCGAAATCCTGCCATGCCCTCCATTTTGCAGGATGATATATCTCCGGAGCGTAAGATCGCATGGGAGCGGTGCCTGTCCAGATTTCCCAGTTTAGATTTGCCGGAGCATGGATTGCCTCTTTCGGACGCGGACCCATCAAACGATATTTTTCAATTGCTCCCGGACGATTGGAACAGAGATAAACATGTTTGACTTTGCCTATCACGCCATCCCTGATAAGCTGAACAGCCATTCTGTCGCATGGACGTGAAGCTACCTGGGTACCCAGCTGGGTGATCACGCCATACTTGACTGCTGCTTCCGTGAGCTTCCTCACTTCAGCAATATCGTGACACATAGGCTTCTGGCAATACACATGCTTACGTTTCTTAATGGCAGAATATGCGATTATGAAATGGTTATGATCGGGAACGGTGACATTCACGGAGTCAATATTATCAGCCTCTTTCTCCAGGAGTTCGCGCCAGTCGCTGTATGTGCGTGCATCCGGAAGAGCTTCTGAAGCCTTCTTCAGGTTGTCGGCATCGATATCGCAAATGGCAACTATCTGCACGTTGGGATTTTCCCTGAATTTATTAAGGTCCGACCATCCCATCCCGCCCACTCCGATACAGGCATGGTTGAGTTTTCCGTTCGGTGAAGGCTTGCTTCTGGAGCAGCTAAGTATAAGAGGCGCGCCTATTGCAGCGACAGTTGTGGTCTGAATGAACTTACGGCGTGAAAGGAGAGAGGCTGGCTTTTTCATGGTTATGATTGTTGAGGTCAATCAAATTTAGTCAAAAAAGACAAAAGATAAAAGACCGAAGACCGAAGATTGACGAACGAAGTTTGAGGAGCAAAGCGACGAAATCCCGAGAACGAAGTGAATCGGGAGAGGAACCGGAGCGAAGCGGAGCTCGGCGAAGCCAACGGGGCATGGGGCATGGAGCATGGAGCAGTGGAGTGCTGATTATGAACTTTTTGGTATCTTAGTGGTTAGATATCTTATATGAAATCTCTTTACAAGATCTATCACCCTGAGCTATTCCAGGGGTCGCTTACTGACAGAAACTACTTTGAAGGCTGGTACTTTAAGCATGTTTCCGCTGATACAGGAAAAGCTTTTGCGGTTATAGCTGGCATATCCCTCTCGGATGATGACCATTCATTCATCCAGTATATAGAAGGGAACTCAGGAAAGACATCATACTTCAGATATGGATTGAGTGATTTTATTTTCAGCAGGAAGAGATTTGAGGTAAATATCGGAGGATCTTTTTTTTCAGAGAATGGCATAAAACTGGACCTGAACAACAATGACTATAATGTTTCAGGAGAGATCAGTTATACCGGCATCAATGCATTGCCAAAGAGTTTACTGAGGCCGGGTATAATGGGCTGGTACTCTTTCGTCCCGGGGATGGAGTGTAATCATGGAATTGTATCTACCGGACATGCGATTGAAGGCATGATAGTTGAAAACGGGGAGATTACAGATTATAAGGGGGGCAATGGGTATACAGAGAAAGATTGGGGCATATCATTTCCGGAATCATGGATATGGCTTCAATGCAACAATTTCGAACATGAGGATGCTTCAATAATGATCTCGGTTGCAAAGATCCCGTGGAAGGGAAGCTGGTTCATGGGATTAATTTCATTTATAAGGATCAACAGAAAGATAAGAATACTTGCCACTTATAACGGTGCAAAGGTTTCCATACTCAGGAGGCTCGATGAAAGCAACACTGAAGTTGTTATTGCCAGGGGGGCTCTCACCCTCACTGCGGTTATCACCAAGAAAGGAGCGGGCACCCTAAAGGCTCCGTCCATGGGACAGATGAGCAGCTCAATAAGAGAGAGTCTGAACTCAGAGGTTTCTATTGAGCTGAGGGAAGGAAGCAGGTTGTTATTCTCCGGAAAGGGCGTCAGGGCAGGGTATGAGGAGACAGACAGGATTTTCGGGTATTTCTGATCATAAGCCGGTAAATATCTCATGGGGTATTTCCTGAATATGTATTGTTTGTAAATTTACTGCGGCAAAAAACTGTAAATACTAAAAATAAATTTTGCATATTGGCTGTGGCGCAGGTTCAGCAGGGCATTAATTATCAAGCCGTTGCATTTAACGGTTCAGGATTGCCGATCATGAATACCACTCTGCAGGTGAAAGCCGGGATACTATCCGACACTTTAGCTCCTGTAATTGTATGGGAGGAACTCCACTCATCAGTAAAGACAAATTACAGCGGGGTATTTAACCTTGTAGTAGGCACAGGAACAAAACAGGGAGGATCAGCTGCAACATTTAATAATATTGACTGGAGTGTTTCACCTTTATATCTGAAGATCCAGATATATTATCAGAACTCCTGGAAATATATGGGCACTTCAAGGCTCTGGTCGGTGCCTCGTGCTATGGTGGCCGGAGATCTTGAGGGTCCGGTAAAGAAACTTGCTGTTAAAGGTGAGACCGATATTAACGACGAACCACTCTTTGAAGTTAAGAACAGGACGGGGCAGACAGTTTTTGCAGTCTATAATGAAGGAGTAAGGATTTATGTCGATGATGGTGCAAAGGGAACAAAGGGAGGATTTGCAGTAGGAGGTTTCGGAACAGACAAGGCCCCGTCGCAGAATCTTCTGTTTATCAGTAATGACAGTATCCGGGCTTACATTGACGCAACACCGGGAAAGGGAACAAAAGGCGGATTTGCTGTTGGAGGATTTGATGTCACAAAAGCGTCGACACAGGATATGCTGGTTGTAAGCGGGGATAGTATCAGGGCTTATATCGATGACAGCGCAGGCAAGGGGACGAAAGGAGGCTTTGCAGTAGGAGGCTTTGACGCTTCAAAGGGACTGGCTGATAATTATATGCATATCGATGCTGACAGCACAAGGTTCTATCTTCACGAGCTTGCAAAGGGAGGATCATCGACGTTTAATATTGTAGGAATTAATGCCGATCAGACTCAAACCATTTTAATGACTGCCAACAAAGATACAGTAGATATCGGCGCCGTGCTTAACGTCCAGAATAACCTCAATGTAACAGGAAATATAGGGTACACAGGAGATGTTAAACTGGTGGTTCCAACGGTATATATGATGGAGCCCGGCAATGTATTTGAGACTTCAGTCATGATCGAATCAGAAGTAATGGACGATGGAGGCTCACCTGTCCTGGCAAGGGGTGTTGTCTGGAGCACTTTGCCAGATCCCACTGTTGCACTTCCCACAAAAACTGTTGACGGAACTGCCCTGGGGATACTCTCCAGCAATATAACGGGTCTCACCCCGGGCACGACATATTATGTGAAAGCTTATGCGACCAATGCAAACGGGACCGGCTATAGTAATGAGATTACAATAACAACACCTCTGGCCGGTTCAACTGTAACCGATATCGACGGCAACCTGTATAATACTGTATTGATAGGTACTCAGACATGGATGGTACAGAACCTTAAGACAACAAGGTATAATGACGGAGTTCCTATTCCGTGTGTAAAAGCCGACGCATCCTGGATGGCCCTTGCTACAGGAGGTTATACCTGGTACAATAACGACTCACTCACCTATGCAGATTACGGGATGCTGTACAACTGGCCGACAGTAAATACTGGCATTTTGTGCCCAACAGGATGGCATGTACCAACTGATACAGAGTGGTTAACACTATCCGCATTCCTTGGAGGTACCAATGTTGCCGGCGGTAAGCTCAAAGAGGTCGATACCGCACACTGGCTCTCACCTAACATTGGTGCAACAAACGAAACAGGATTTACAGCCCTGCCGGGAGGTTTGCGCGGATATATGGGACCATTCATGGATATCGGTACATCGGCTAATTTCTGGACTTCATCAATGATATCCGTTGATCCGGCCAACGTTATCCTGAACACCAACAACGCACAAATGACAATTGGCCAGATCATGTCGGGTATGGGCCATTCTGTCCGCTGTATAAAGAGCTAAAGAACAGAGTTTGCGTTTTTCATGTATTAAATCTAAATTAGCTTATTACATTAAACATTTATCTGATTATGAGAAAGTTAGTCTTACTATTCTTCTTTTTTCCATTACTTTGTTCAGCACAGACTAAGTGCCTGTTGTTTATTTTGGAGCTGATTTTTCAAGAGTTCAGTTTACAAAAGCGGATGAGTTTACCAATAAACCCGAAATTCTGAGGTTCTTCGTCGATTGTAATAATTTTGTTAATACAAAGGGTATCCTGAACATTATGGCCAAAAGACTGGAGAGAGACTCGATTCCTTCTGACATTTCTTATGTTACAAAGAACAATGCAATGGTCGACTGGCAGAAAGTTCATACTGACAATGTGGATTATTCTATTTCAGATGAAGAGATAGGAGAAATGATTAAAGTACTGAACATAGATCAGTCAGTATATAAGGACCATATAGGTATTCTATTATGCGAAGAGAACTATTGCAAAACAAAACCCCTCCAGACTATTGCAATCGTATTTTTCAGAGTCAATGATCTTAGTCCTCTTTTTATTAAGCACTATACTCCCAAGCCTGGAGGATTCGGCTTCCTGAGTTACTGGGCAACTAATAATGCATACGTTATGGGTTCTGTTGGCAAGCTCAGGAAAGAAGTTGAATAGGCTGAACAGTCTGTATACTAAATAATTAAGTATGACCTGTGCGGCTGTGTAAAATAGTAATGGTAAATATATCTGCTGTCAGAAGTTACAGGAATCTGACTGACTCCGGTTAAAACAGGAATTAGCAGGATCCATCATCCAGCCAAGGCCCTGACTATTTGAGATCAGACATTGGGGAAAGAGGAAGATTAAAGTCAGTACTATTTTGGTGCGCATATCAATGCTTTTTATTGAGGCAGGTATCCAACCCTCGGACCTGCAGTTTTTCGAAGCAGTAATTCTGTAAAGCCTTCTTTTATAAAATTATCAAGTTCGCCAACCAGTTTAAAGCCAAATTCATGATATAGTTTTATTGCACCTTTATTAAAAGAAGAAACACAGATAAATACATTTGGTGAGAATTTCAGGATCCTTTCCTCACAAAATTCCAGGAGTTTTGTTCCAAATCCCCTGCCTCTGAAGTCTTCTCTTATACAGATTGTCTGTATGTATCCATCATCAAGCCTGATTTGATACTCTCGTATTTTCCCTTTACCAACGCTCCAATTAATTGACCCAACTATAGTTAAAACCAGCCCTACTGTGGTGAGGAACGGAATAGAACAGGGTGTGGAGCAGGGAAACAGGGGTGTGTCCCAGGTGTGGCGGGAATATGGAGTGCAGGGTAGAAGGGGAGATAAGGGTGAATTATGAATGAGGGGGAGAAAAGAAACAAGACCAAAGACCAAAGAGAAGGTGCAGGGCACTAAAAAGGTACCAGGCTGCTCCAGAAGAAGTCGTTGTACCTTATATCAATGCGTACATGTAAAAAAAAATATTTTCAGGATTGCTTGAAACCAATTTTTGGCCTTGGTTCATTGTTTTCTCTTGTCATTTGCTGCAACGCCGTGAAAATAATTCTGAACTGTTCATCATACTTGTGTTCAAGCTTTTCCATTTTATCAGCAAGATCTTTATGAATCTTAAGCAGTTGTCTCAGTTTTACAAAAGTCCGTAGGATTTCAATATTGACTTGCACAGCCACATTGCTGTTCAAAATACTTGAGAGCATAGCAATACCCTGTTCCGTGAAAGCAAACGGTTTTGAACCTCCCAATACCTTCTTCGATGGTATCACATTTTGTGATACCAGAATATCAATTTCATCATTTCTAAGCTCAAACATAAAATCAGGCGGAAATCTTCGCAGATTTCTTCTTACAGACTGCTTTAAAACTCTGGTTTCCAGCATATAAAGTTTTGCAAGATCAGTGTCCAGCATCACTTTTTCACCCCGGATAAAGTAAATGAAACTGGCAAGGGTCTCTTCTCTCAGAGCAGGTAACTTACTCATAATCTGATGGTATCACAATCTGTGATACCTTATTTATGTCCTGAAGATTCTTATACACAGCGAGTATATAAAACAAATTTAAGGAAAATCTTAAAATAAATATTGGTGATCAGAAAATATAAGAGGAGAACCGAGGAAGGCGATAGCCTGACAAGCTCGCCTAAGGTAAATGAACATTAATCAAAAAAAGAGAGGGACGGGCAGGACCGACCGTTAAGAAATTAGCCAGTGGCTAATTTCAGGGAGGATCCAGCTGGAGCGTTGATCCCTGTGGGCTATTTCAGCGAAGGATCCGGAATTGAGCGGTGAGAACCCCCGGTTCATGGATTACCTCCTCTCTTCGTTCGTCGGTGATCCCTCAGGCAGGTGCTTCAAAGGCATCAGATCAGTCCACCCCTGCGGGGCGGTTTTTGTTTTATTCAAATCCCTCACTGAAACAAGTTTTGTTCGGGTTTTTCATAAAACAAAAATCCCGCAACAA
Source organism: Bacteroidales bacterium (assembly GCA_025454755.1). Classification (GTDB taxonomy): domain Bacteria; phylum Bacteroidota; class Bacteroidia; order Bacteroidales; family VadinHA17; genus LD21. Next base: position 6,464 of record JALONV010000004.1, read on the forward strand.
GCTGCGGGACTGATCTGATGCCTTTGGCGGAGAAAGAGAGGGCCGACCGTTAAGAAATTGCCCTGTGGGCAATTTTAGGGAGGAGCCGGGATTGCGGGGAGGGAACCCCCGGTTCATGGATTACCTCCTCTCTTCGTTCGTCGGTGATCCCTCAGGCAGGTGCTTCAAAGGCATCAGATCAGTCCACCCCTGCGGGGTGGTTTTTGTTTTATTCAAATCCCTCACTGAAACAAGTTTCGTTCGGGTTTTTCATAAAACAAAAATCCCGCAGCAAGCTGCGGGACTGATCTGATGCCTTTGGCGGAGAAAGAGGGATTCGAACCCCCGGTTCCGCGGATGCAGAACAACGGTTTTCAAGACCGCCGCATTCGACCACTCTGCCATTTCTCCAGATAATATTTTTTTGATTTTAGGTAGTTTTTAATGCGATGCGGCTGATATTTCACAACTCAACTTCGGTCCCGAATGACATATATAATTAATAAATATTGACTGTTATCCCGGATGAATTGTAACTCTATAAGGATTTTACGTATGTAAGTAATTAAAAATCAGTATTATATAAACTTTATAAACATTATGTCAACAAAATCCGGCATAAGGTATGTCTCAAATTAACGACTGGTGCGGATGTGCGACATTTTACCCTAAACTGCATTTTTATCAAAAAAAAGAGGACTTTTAACCTAAAAACCGCATTATTTGTGGAAAAACGACAAAATAAATTTGCACATGAATTAAAATGAAATAAATTTGTATTCAATAAGTAGAAATGGTCTAACCTTTAATTTTTATTATCATGACAAAGAAAGATTTAGTTGCTTCTATTGCAAAGGATTCAGGTCTCTCTATTAAAGATGCTGGAAAATCCCTGAATTCATTTGTTACTGCTGTTGGAAAATCAATGAAAAAAGGCCAGAGGCTTCAGCTTCCGGGTCTTGGCACATTCAAAGTAGTTAAAAGAAGTGCAAGAGTTGTTCGCAACCCACGTACTGGCGCTAAACTGAACGTTCCTGCCAAGAAAGTCGTTAAATTCAAAGCAGCTCCTGCTCTCGACAAAGGTCTTTAATCTTAAGTGATTGAGATTGCTGAGGGGTGTTTCGACACCCCTTTTTTTTGCCCTGATGTCAACTAAAATCCGATTGTTAAAATTTGTGAAAGTTTTTTTACTATTTTTGATTACTTTAACCCGGCCTAAATCGTAGCGAATGAATTGCATCATCGTCGACGACGACAAAATGAGCTGTAAACTACTCGAAGGTTTTGTGAAGAAATCCACATCCCTTAACCTCTTGGGTACTTACAGTGATTCAATCGCTGCCAGGAACATTCTTACCGAGCGGAAGGATATTGACCTGATAATCCTCGATATAGAAATGCCCGAGATGAACGGCTTCGACTTTATCGGAAGCCTCGACTTCCCGCCTAATATTATAATAGTTACATCAGCTGAAGAATATGCACTGAAAGCTTTCGATTTCAACGTCGTCGATTACCTCCTGAAACCGGTAAGCTACGGACGCTTCTGCAAGGCTATAGATAAAACAGTAAGATACTTTTCAAGAAAAGAATCAGCCAATACGGGCGATGAGGAGATCTTTATTAAAAAGGGTTCCTCACTCGTCAAACTCAAACTGAAAGATATAATCTATATTGAAGCTCTTGAAAATTATGTCACCCTGACAACCCACGATGATAAGTTCACCATTCATTTTACAATGAAGGCTATTGAGAACCAGCTGCCATCCGGCATATTCATCAGGGTACACCGGTCATTCATTATAAATAAAAGCATGATCCAGGCCATAAAGGAGAACTCACTCGACCTGACTGTCGGAGACACCATCAAGAGCATACCTGTCGGGAAATCATTCAGAGATGATCTTCTGAACGATATTAATGTGATGGCCAGGTAATTTCATCTTTTAAATGCTTAGCAACCGCCAACTTTTCCTGCTTCACCTCGGACAGACCTCAACTGCCCCGATGATGCTTGAAATTGAAAAAGCCGAAGGTGTTTTTCTGTACGGTACTTCCGGAGAGAAATATATCGACCTCATATCAGGTGTCTCAGTCAGCAATACAGGACACAGACATCCCAGGGTGGTGGAAGCCGTGAAGAACCAGGTCGATTCATACCTGCACCTTATGGTATATGGCGAGATGATCCAGAATCCGCAGGTGAGGTATGCAGCAAAACTTGCCGGTATTCTCCCTGAAGATCTTTCATGCATATATTTCGTAAACTCGGGAAGTGAAGCGGTGGAGGGTGCGCTAAAGCTCGCAAAAAGATATACAGGCAGAAGCAGGATAGTATATTTCACCAACTCATATCATGGCAGCACCCATGCTGCACTGAGCGTACAGGGGAACGAAACATACAGGAATGAATTCCGTCCGCTGCTGCCCGATACTATCCGGATCGACTTCAACGATTTTAAGTCACTGGATACTATTGATGAGCATACAGCCTGCGTGATTGCAGAGCCTATACAGGGGGAAGCCGGAGTCATTCTTCCTGAAAAGGGATTCCTTGAAACCCTGAAGAAGAGATGTACAGAACAGAGAGCGCTTCTGATCTTCGATGAGGTTCAGACCGGATTCGGCCGCACCGGAACCATGTTTGCAATCGACAGGTTTAACGTTGTTCCCGATATCCTTGTTCTGGCTAAAGCTCTTGGAGGAGGGATGCCCCTGGGCGCATTCATCTCATCGGGAAAGATAATGTCGTCGCTCATAAATAATCCGCAGCTAGGACACATAACAACTTTTGGAGGTCATCCTGTATGCTGTGCGGCCGGTCTCGCATCGCTTGAAGTGATAATTGAGGAGAAGCTTGCTGAATCATGCGCCGGAAAATCCGCACTGTTCCGGAAAGAGCTGGATCATCCGCTGATAACTGAAATAAGAGGCGAAGGCCTGTTGCTCGCAGTTCAGCTTAAAAACAGGGAGTATGTTCAATATGCGATTACCCATGCTCCCGGACATGGCCTGGTACTTGACTATTTTCTGTTCTGCAGTGATGCTTTCAGGATAGCTCCGCCTCTTGTTATAAGCAATAACGAAATAAAACAAGCATGCCGGCAGTTATTATCATTGCTGGATGATGCACAGAAAAATGTCAATATCCGATGAAGCTCAAACCATACCATATTATTATATATACACTTTTACTGTTTTTATCTTTGAAAGCGGACGGGCAGTCAAAAGAGATCTCCTCTGTTCTGGTGAATCTGTACGACAGGATCCTTTTTACCGGCTCCGATGAAGAAAAGGTAAAGCTTAACGACTCGATACTCCTGGTTATCGACGGTTATGCTGCATCAGACTCGGTTTTTTCGCATAAGTTCACCAACCTTCGATTCCTGGGACAGATAACTTCTTCTGACTCACGAATTAAAATCATAACATGGAACCTGCTCCTGCGTAACGGCATCAATAATTACTATTGTTATATTATCAGGAAAGGAAAAAAGTCGCAGGGTAACCGGATTTACAAATTGATGGGAGGCCATAAACCCGAACAGGCTGAAACAGGCAGAGTCTATTCTGCGGACGACTGGTATGGTGCGCTCTATTATGCGATTGAACCGTGTAAGAAAGAATATGTTATTCTCGGGCTCGATTTTGGCGGCATGATGGTCTCAAGAAAGATCATCGACGTTCTCAGCTTCACTCCTGACGGCAGGCTGGTTCTCGGCAAGGATATCTTCCTGAGGGAAAATAAAAAAAGGTTCAGGGAGGTTCTTGAGTACTCTTCGGAAAGTGTCGTTTCACTCAGGTTCAACTCGCCAAAAATGCTGATCTTTGATCATCTTGCTTCATTTTCAACAGGAGAAGGTGATGATGAATCTATGGGTACAGGTCTCTCATATGACGGATATGATTATAAAAAAGGTACCTGGTATTTCATTACGAATGTTGACGCAAGGAATCCTAAAAAATAATTAGATCAAATGAAAAACAGATTCTTATGGCAGGGATAAAAATGACTTACATTTTATGTTACGACGATCACCGGAGTTTTACAGAGGATATCAGGAAAAGATTTTCCGACGCAACGCGTTACCAGGTAGAATCATATCATAACGTGCAGGAATTCATGGATTACTGCAGCAGGGACAAAGAGAAAAGCTCATGCAAGGTAGCCATAATCGGCGTACCAGATGCAAAAGAACAATTCGAGATGATCGAGGCGATGACATTGGATATCAAGAAGCTCAATCCGTTAACAGGGCTGATCCTCCTGGTACCACCCGATAAGATGGATGACCTGAAGAAAGCTGTCAGGTTCAATATTGATGCATATATCCCCCGGAATTCAAATTCCATACTCCGCATTCACAATGCTGTCAAGAAACTGATCAGCGAACAGAACATTTCAATTTTCCGCAAGAAAAGGAATTTTTCATTCTATGTGTTGCTGGCTTTCCTGGTACTGGTCGGTTTGCTTATACTTATCGCCTGGCTGCGGCTTCCGCAGTATTTTTAAAGGAATCTGCGGTTTTCTGCGAGATCTGCGGGAGATCTTTCCTTTTCCCGCTGATTTCGCAGATTGTCGAAGATAAGAAAATTTGAATGACGATTTGTCAGATTTCTCCTGATGGCATATCTTTTGACGTGGGAGGGCAGGAAAATCAGGTATAACCATAAAAATCTAACGATATGCAAACCGGAAAAATTGGTGTGACCACGGAGAATATCTTCCCGATTATCAAGAAATTCCTCTATTCCGATCATGAAATCTTTCTCAGGGAACTTATCTCAAATGCAATTGATGCAACCCAAAAGCTGAAGGCCATTGCCTCTGCGGGAGACTACAAAGGAGAGCTCGGCGACCTGACAATCAGGGTTGCTGTCGACAAAAAGAAGAAAACCATTAAAGTATCCGACAGCGGCATTGGAATGACACAGGAAGAGCTTGACAAATATCTGAACCAGATCGCATTTTCCAGTGCCAACGATTTCCTCGACAAATACAAAGACCAGGCTAATTCGATAATAGGTCATTTCGGCCTTGGATTCTATTCATCATTCATGGTCTCCGACAAGGTTGAGGTTGTTACAAAATCGTGGCAGGAGGATGCACAGGCAGTAAAATGGACATGTGACGGAAGTCCGGAATTCACGATCGGGGAGGCTGACAGAAAAGAGCGCGGAACAGATGTCATACTACATATCGACAAGGATTCAAAGGATTTCGTCGACGATAATAAGATCGAACAGTTATTGAAGAAATACTGCAAATTCCTTCCGGTTGAGATTGCATTCGGAAAAGAGCAGGAGTGGAAGGACGGAAAATATGTAGATACCGCGAAAGACAAAATAATAAATAACACAAAACCCGCCTGGACGCTTAAGCCTTCTGAGCTTAAGGAGGAGGATTACAACAAGTTTTACAGGGAACTATATCCTATGGGTGATGAGCCTCTTTTTAATATTCACCTTAATGTTGACTATCCTTTCAAGCTTACCGGGATACTCTATTTCCCGAAGATCAAGAACAATATTGAGATACAGAAGAACAAGATCCAGTTGTACTGCAACCAGGTCTTTGTTACTGATTCTGTTGAAGGGATTGTTCCCGAGTTCCTGACTCTTCTTCACGGTGTCCTTGATTCACCGGATATTCCTCTTAATGTATCAAGGAGCTATCTTCAGAGCGACTCCAATGTAAAAAAGATATCAGCGCACATTACCAAGAAAGTTGCCGACAGGCTCAACGGGATATTCAAGAGCAAACGTGAGGAATTCGAAAAGAAATGGGATAACCTGAAGCTCTTCATTGATTACGGAATGATAACCGATGAGAAATTTTATGAAAAGGCCTCAAAATTTGCTCTTCTGAAAAACACTGATGACAAGTACTTTACATACGAGGAATACGAAAAACTGATCAAGGAGAACCAGACAGACAGGCATAATTCACTGGTGTATCTTTATTCGACGAATAAAACAGATCAGTTTTCCTATATCGAAAAAGCAAAGAACAAGGGTTATGATGTCCTTAACCTCGACGGTCAGCTCGATGTTCACCTTATAAATTACCTCGAATCGAAATTCAAGGATTCAAGATTTGTCAGGGTCGATTCTGATGTTATCGAGAAGCTGATCCAGAAGGAAGAACCGAAAGAATCGAAGCTGAAAGACGATGAGAGGAACGACCTCAGAAGCATATTCAATGTAAAGACAAAATCGAAGGAAATATACAATGTTGTAGTTGAAACACTTGACGAAAATGAGGCTCCGGTCATTATAACTCAGTCAGAGTTCATGAGGAGGATGAAGGATATGTCGCAGATGGGAGGAGGGATGAATTTCTATGGAGAGCTCCCCGACAGCTATAATTTTGTGGTCAATCCGAATCATCCTCTTGTGGTTAAGATCAGTGAAGATCTCAGGACAGAATCGGGGAAGAAGCTTTCAGAGAACGGTGCCGAGTTGAAGAGAGTGAAGGAGGAAGTCGACTTCATGGAGAAGGAACACTCTAAAAAGAAACCTGAAGAGGTGAGTCAGGTCGAAAAGGACGATCTCGAGAAGCTCAGGAAAGAACTGAGCGACTTTGAAAATTCAAGAAAAGAGCTTCTGGAGAACTATGGTTCGAATAATAAAATAGTAAAACAGCTTATTGACCTGGCGCTTCTTGCGAACAATATGCTAAAAGGAGAGGAATTAGCAGCTTTTGTAAAAAGAAGTACCGAGTTATTATAATAGGTAACTGGTTAGGAATTTAAACCCCCGCCCCGATTACTCGGGGCACCCCCTGAAGGGGGTTTAAAACCCACTTTTAATTAAAATAGGAAATTGGTTTTAGCCCCCCTTTAGGGGGGATGGGGGGTCAGATCATCCTCCCAACCTCGCCCTTTATATAGTCGATGGCTGCCCTGGTAGGTTCGTTGTTCATCTCCATCACGGCTTCGAGGAGTCTCTGACTGAACTCCATGCTTGTTGCAGGGACAGGCTTCTTCTCGAATTCGGAGTTAATAATCTTGATCATATTGGAGCGGGCATTCCTGACGACTTCCCATGCCTGGGGACTCATATAGATCTGCTGTGAGAGATTATGTTCAAACTCGCTCCTGATTGTTGTCAATAGTGCAGAATGAAGCTGGGCTGCTGTCATACCTGAGGAGCTTACCCTGACCAGCAACGATTCAAGGGAGATCCTTTCCAGGAAGAGGACAATTCTTTCATAAGCCTGTAATTTAATGGGAGTTACAGTACGGCTGTTCTGAAGAACAATCTCCTGTCTGCGCTTATCCTGATCATTCTTCATCAGGTTCCTTAACAGTATCCAGGCAGTCAGTAATACCAGCAGCGCCGGTATTGTAATCTTAAGAATATCATAAAATGTCTCCATTTTTCTTCAAATTATTAACATGTAACAAACTTAACTCTTTTATTCTTATTTTTAACCTTTAACCTTTAACCTTTAACCTTTAACCTTTAACCTTTAACCTTTAACCTTTAACCTTATCTATGGAACATCTGTCCGATCGAATCAAATCGCTGTCAGTCAGCCAGACTCTTGCTATGGCCCAGAAAAGCCGGGAATTGAAGGCAAAGGGCATTGATGTCATTAGCCTCAGTCTCGGAGAACCCGATTTCAACACTCCTGATTATATTAAGGAGGCTGCAAAGAAAGCCATTGATGATAATTATTCGAAGTACCCTCCGGTACCCGGATATAATGATCTCAGGGAAGCTATCTCAAAGAAATTCAAGGAGGAAAATGGAATAAACTATACACCTGACCAGATAGTGGTCTCGGCCGGAGGAAAGCATTCACTCATCAACGTGATACTTTCAATAGTAAATCCGGGCGAAGAAGTTATTCTGCTGGCCCCATACTGGGTAAGCTATTATGACCAGATCCTTCTTGCAGGAGGTAAGCCTGTAGTTATTGAGACAACACTCGAAAATGATTTTAAGGTGTTGCCCGAACAGCTGGAGGTTGTCATTACAAGGAAGACAAGGCTTATTATTTTCAACTCGCCATCGAATCCTACAGGGATGGCATATTCAAGGGAGGAGATGGAGGAGATAGCCAGGGTGGTGCATAAGCATGAAGGGCTGTTTATCATTTCAGATGAGATTTATGAGCATATTCTCTTCAAGGGAGCCCACGTGAGCATGGCCTCATTCGATTTCATTTATGACAGGGTTATCACAGTTAACGGAGTATCAAAAGGTTACGCCATGACGGGGTGGAGGATTGGTTATATTGGTGCTCCCCTGTGGCTTGCCAAAGCCGTTGATAAACTTCAGGGACAATTCACCTCGGGGGTATGCTCAATTGCTCAGAGGGCAGCGCTTGCAGCCATTAAAGAAGATGACGGCTCGCGGAAAAAAATGCGTGATGCTTTTCTGCGACGTCGCGACATCGTTTGTAAGTTGCTGAAAGATATAAAAGGAATGAAAGTCAAGGTGCCTCAGGGAGCATTTTATGTGATGCCCGACATCAGCTATTATCTTGGGAAGACTGATGGCGAAATGAAGATCTGCAATTCCGACGATCTTGCACTTTTTCTTCTTGATAAGGCTCAGGTTGCAGTTGTTGGCGGAGATGCATTCGGGGCTCCGAATTGCATAAGATTATCGTATGCCACATCTGAGGATCAGCTGATTGAGGCAATAAAAAGGATTAAAGGGGCGCTGGAAAAACTGAAATAATCCCCGTCCCTCCAATTACCAACCCCCCAACCCCCCTAAAGGGGGGCCTAAAGCCAATTACCGGTTATGATTAGTATTGGGTTTTATACCCCCTTTAGGGGGTGCCCCGCCTTGGCGGGGCGTGGGTCAGTATTTATTATAAGACACCACCGCCTCTTTCGGTTTCCGCTTTTTAGTACGCTGTTCAGCCAGTGAATTTCCGATTGTAATTATCAGCTCGATTCTTTTTAAACGGGGTATAGAAAGGATTTTTCTTATAAATTCTGATTTACAGGTGGCGGGTTTAGCAATATTTAATATCTTTATTTTTCATTTGTTGATATCAAAATTTAAAACTTATTGAAATGACAATTTTTTTAATTATTCTTGGAATCATTGTTCTGCTTATCTTCTGGGTAATTTCCCTTTATAACCGGCTGGTAAAGCTCAGGAATACACGTGAGCAGGCTTTTGCCGATGTAGATGTTCAGCTTAAGCAGAGACATGATATGATCCCGCAGCTTGTTGAGGCAGTTAAAGGATACATGCAACATGAACGTGGTGTTCTGACAGCAGTAACCGAAGCACGTGCAGCTGCTATGAAAGCAACCTCAATCAACGATAAAATTGCTGCGGAAACAAAGCTCTCAACGGCACTCGACGGATTGAAGATAGCAGTTGAAGCCTATCCGGACCTCAAAGCAAGCCAGAATTTCATGCAGCTTCAGAGCGAGATTGCAGATATTGAAAACAAGATTGCAGCAGCCCGCCGGTTCTTCAATTCGGCTACCAAGGAGCTCAATGTTGCAACCGAGGTGTTCCCTTCAAATATCGTCGCTACCCTTTTCAATTTCAAACGCGAACCATTATTCGAACTTGGAGATCAGAGGGCAGCAGTTGAAGAACCTCCAAAGATCTCCTTCTCATAATATGAAATATTTTGGTCTCCAGAGCCAGATAAGGAGGAACAACGCTAACTCAGTGCTGATCCTCTTTATGTTCCCTGTCGTCTTTATAGCACTGACATGGCTCTTCTTCTTTTTCTTTGGTATCTGGCAATCGCACCAGGTTACCACGGAGCAGCCTGATAATTATAATTTTATCATGGATGTTAATTATGGTTTTATACATACTATCCCGTGGATTCTGATCGGAGTACTCGTCTGGTTCGTTGTCGCATGGTACTCGCACACAACTATGATCGAGAAGGCAACCGCCTCAAAGCCCCTGGAAAGAAAAGAGAATAATAGAGTATATAACCTGGTCGAAAACCTCTGCATTTCCAAAGGAATGCAGATGCCAAAGGTCAATATTATTGAAGATAATTCACTTAACGCATTTGCCAGCGGCATAAATCCTAAAACTTACACTGTATCTCTTTCACGCGGGATTATTGATAAGCTGAATGACCAGGAACTGGAGGCGGTTATTGCTCATGAGCTAACTCATATCCGTAACCGCGATGTCAGGTTGCTGATAATATCTATAGTCTTCGTGGGGATATTTGCCTTTATTTCTGAAGCGATCTTCAGGTCGATGCGTTTCGGAAGCCTATCTAAAGGGAAAAAAGGAAGCGGTGGAGCAGCAATTGTTATTGCCCTTGTGCTTGCCCTGGTGGGTTACCTGATTGCTTCTCTCTTCAGGTTTGCATTATCACGTAAGCGTGAATACCTGGCCGATGCAGGATCAGCTGAACTGACAAGGAATCCTCTGGCGCTCGCTTCAGCATTAAGAAAGATCTCATCGGATCCTACAATTGAAGCAGTACAAAGAAAGGATGTTGCACAGATGTTCATTGAAAATCCCCAGGCAGGACTTAAGAAATCTGCATTCTCAGCAGGAATACTCTTCGCCACACATCCGCCGATAGCAAAGAGGATAGAGATACTGGAGCAGTATTAAAAGAATTTCTTTTCTTCACCTTTCAGCAGCCGCTGAATGTTTTTTCTATGCGTTATTATCAGCGCAACAGCCGCAAATATTGAAAAGATCTTAAAAAGAAGCGAAGGAGTATCAAAAAGTGTAAACAGCAGGATCGGAAATGCAACTCCGGAGCTCATTGATGATACTGATACAATTCGTGTTAATAAAATAACAATCAGAAAAACGCCAAGGCAGCTAAGTGTCAGCAGCGGATGAATTGCCAGCAGAACTCCGGAGATTGTTGCCACTCCCTTACCTCCCCTGAATCCTGCAAAAACAGGGAAAATATGTCCGAGTATGGCAGTTATTCCGGTCCCTATCTGCAGGTTCGTCATGAGAGCGGTATGCGGATCGGACAGGCTGAAAAAAACAGGAAGCATTGCAGAAATACAGCCTTTGGCCATATCTATAATCAGTACCGGAACTCCTATTTTCCAGCCCAGAACCCTGATTGCATTGGCTGCTCCTGCATTACCGCTGCCATGCTGCCTAATGTCGATCCCGCGAAAGACCTTTCCTGCCCAAATTGCTGTAGGGATGGATCCCAGGAGATATGCAAGAATAAATGCAGTAACCGTAATCACCATTTTCATTCTTTTTCAGATTAAATAATTCCCGGACCATATCGGGAATGTGGATACCATATTTTGCCAGATCGGGCGGAGTTATCATCTGGCATTTTCAAGACGTGAAGTAAGTCCCTGCAGTTGTTCTTTCATTTCCTCAGGGAGCCTGTCACCAAATGAAGCATAATGATCGTTTATCAGCTTCAATTCATCAATCCATTCATTTTTGTCAACTTTCAGGAGTTCCGGAATATTTCCTGCAGCCTCGCTCAATCCTGAAATATCAATGGTTCCTTCCCCGGGAACATAACCGATAGCAGTTTCCCTGGCGATATCGGCTCCTTCAGTGCGCTCGAATATCCATTTAAGTGCACGGATATTATCTCCGTATCCCGGCCACAGGAATTTCCCCTCGGGATTCTTACGGAACCAGTTGACGTTGAATATCTTAGGTAGTTTGCTTTTGTTGGGGGCATTCTCTCCGATCTTTACCCAGTGTGCAAAATAATCCCCCATATGATAGCCGCAGAAAGGAAGCATGGCAAAGGGATCCCGGCGAACACCTGCTTTAAGACCTATTGCAGCGGCAGTAACTTCAGAACCTGCTATCGAGCCCATGAATACGCCATGGTTCCAGTCGAAAGACTGACAGACAAGCGGAAGGGTAGATGGACGACGACCGCCAAAGAGAATTGCTGAGATAGGCACTCCTGCAGGATTTTCCCAGTCGGAGTCGATAGTCGGGCACTGTTTTGCGGGGGCTGTGAACCTGGCATTGGGATGAGCTGCCGGCTTGCCTGATGCCGGATCATAATCCTCATTTGTCCAGGTTATAGTTCCCGGAGGGATATCATAGCCGATACCTTCCCACCATATATCTCCGTCAGGAGTCAGACCTGTATTGGTGAAGATCGAATTCTCCCTGCAGGAAAGCAGGGCATTGGGATTCGTCTTCATTGAAGTGCCCGGAGCTACGCCAAAAAATCCGGCTTCGGGATTGATCGCATAAAGACGACCATCGGCCCCGAATTTCATCCATGCAATATCATCACCGACACATTCAACCTTCCAGCCCGGTATTGAAGGTATGAGCATCGCCAGGTTAGTTTTGCCGCAAGCACTGGGGAATGCAGCAGTAAAGTATTTCTTAACTCCCCCGGGATTGGTTATTCCCATAATAAGCATATGTTCTGCCAGCCAGCCTTCCCTGTGTGCCATGCTGGAAGCAATTCTCAGTGCAAAGCATTTCTTTCCAAGGAGGGCATTACCTCCATAACCGCTTCCATAAGACCATATTTCATTTGTTTCGGGGAAATGTGAAATGTACTTGCTTTCAATTGGTGCGCAGGGCCATTTCCTGTCTTTTTCTCCCGGCTGAAGAGGTGCGCCTACAGAATGCATGCATGGAACAAAATCATCATTACCCAGTATGTCAAGGACAGCTTTGCCCATGCGGGTCATGATACGCATATTGACAACCACATATGGCGAATCGGTGATCTGAATGCCTATGTGTGCTATTTTTGAACCAAGGGGTCCCATGCTGAAAGGAATGATATACATTATACGTCCATTCATGGATCCTTTATATAGTGGAAGAAGAGTCTTCTTCATTTCCTGAGGATCGCTCCAGTTGTTTGTAGGACCGGCATCAGACTTTTTCGCGGAGCATATAAATGTACGGTTCTCAACGCGGGCCACATCACTCGGATCGCTTTGAAAGTAATAACTGCCGGGACGTTTCTTTTCGTCGAGCCTGACTGCTGCTCCGCTGCTGACCATCAGGTCGAGCAGTTTCTGATTTTCCTCATCGGAACCATCGCACCAGTGAATAGAATCAGGCTGGCAGATATCTGCCCATTCCTTAACCCAGATTTGAAGTTTTTTGTTTCCAGTCATGTCAATAATTTGAATTTATTACCCAATTGCTTTTTAACGAACCGGTTAAATATAGAAATACATTCCATAACTGAAATGTTAACCAGGTATTATTTTAATAACAATTTATACATTTCCTAAATATAAAGACATTTAAAAATTAAGAACTTACACAGAGGAAAGCAGGAGAAGCACAGAGTTAAACAGAGAAAGGCCTCTGTGGCTCTCTGTGTAAGTCTGAGTGAAGCGAAGACCTCTGTGTAACCCTGTGTAAGTTTTTCAATATTTTTCATAGGGTAATGTTTCCCATAAGGGTCTTATTATTGTCTAAGGTTAGTAATTCTTACTACGGTTCAGGTCGGTTTGCAGCCATGCAAAGATCCAAACAGGACAATCATCATAGTTGTCCTGTTTCTTTTTATTATAACTTTGAGTTGTCTGTATTACATGGATAAACTTTTAAATTATCAGAGTGAAACACCTGTGGCTTATTTTGGTTTTATTTCCTGTCCTGGCTTCGTCTCAGGAGGTTAAGGTCAGGCGGATTGAAAAACTGACAGGATCTGAAAAAGGAGAACTTACTCTGTCCGGAATATCTCCTGATGGCAAATATATACTTGTCTCTTCTGCTGATTTCATAGGACTCAGGATCCTGGATCTGAAAAAGAAGACGATCACAGAAATCGCAAGTGATCCCGGATCAGGATATGAACCAGTTTTTTCACCTGACGGCAGGAAAATATTTTTCAGGTCGGATGAGTACAGAAATTACAGAAAATATTCATCCATGATTGAATACGATCTGTCAACGGGTAAAACAAAACCTATCGAACCTCCATCCAGGGTTCTGGTATCTCCTGCTGTCTCAGGAGATATTATCTCATATGTTGTCGAAGGAAAAAGAAAGGCAATTGATATGGAGACCAGTGATATTGCAAAAGGGGATAACGGTACTTTTCTGCTGCTTGAAGACCTTGTTCCGGTGCTCTATTCCGATGGTAAACGCAAAGAAGTGAAACCTAACGGGGAAGGAAATTATATATGGGCTTCTTTATCTCCTGACCGGACAAAGATACTCTATAATTATCGTGGGACATGTACGTTCATATCTGATACAGCGGGAAATATTTTGCAGGAAACAGGCAGACTGAATGCTCCGAAGTGGATCAACGATAATCTTATTGCCGGGATGAATGACGAGGATGACGGCACCAGGATCCTTCGGTCCGATATTATGTGTTATTCAATGAAAACCAAAATGTTATACAATCTTACCAGAACTGAGGACGTCGCTGAGATGTATCCTTACCCGTTTGCAGGTAAAAACAGGATTGCATGTCAGACTTTGAACGGCGAATTGTATTTAATATATTTCAGGATTAAATAGAATGTCCAAGCGGCTGGTATATTTTATTCTGGCGTTGTTCTTGTATTTTACCGGGACGGTACAGCAATCTTTGTGTCAGACACCGGATTTTACGGATTACAGGTTTTTCATTAATCCCGGTCATGGCGGATATGATTCAGATGATCGCCATATGATGGAGACCGATTTCTGGGAGTCAGAAGGCAACCTGGTAAAAGGCCTATTCCTTCGTCAGCTGATGGTAAATCTCAAAGCTACAGTCTTTATGTCGCGCACGACAAATACGACTGCCGATGATCTGCCATTGTCATCCATTTCATCCATGGCAAATGCAGCCAATGCCGATTTCTTCCTAGCCATCCACAGCAACGGCTATAATGGTACCCAGAATCAGCCTCTCATGCTCTTCAGGGGTTATGACGACCAGCCGGTTTATCCTGAATCAAAGGTAATTGCAGGAATTATATGGGATAAGGTATATGAAAAGGGAAATTGCTGGACCAGTTCAACCAAATGGGTAAAGGGCGACTGGACTTTCTATCCTGACTGGGGAACACAGGGTCTGGGAGTTCTCCGGGGTCTTACAATGCCGGGAGTCCTTTCTGAGGGATCTTTCCACGATTATATTCCTGAAGGATGGAGGCTAAGGAACATTGACTTCCTTCATCATGAGTCGTGGGCATTCGTGCGGGCTCTGACGCAGCATGAAAATGTAACTCCGGTGACACATGGATTGATTGCAGGGATCGTCAGAGACACCATGAAAATACCCTCATGGTATTTCAAACCCGGAACCAGGGACCAGAGGCTCCCGATGAATGACGTGCAGGTTACTCTCATTCCGGGTAACAGGAAATACAGGGTTGATAACCTGAACAACGGATTCTTTATGTTTGATTCGGTTGCACCAGGGCCGTATAAAGTCATTTTCGATGGTATTGAAAATTTCATGAAAGATTCCCTCGAGGTCAATGTTATTGGTAACAAAAC
This sequence comes from Bacteroidales bacterium, assembly GCA_025454755.1. Taxonomy (GTDB): domain Bacteria; phylum Bacteroidota; class Bacteroidia; order Bacteroidales; family VadinHA17; genus LD21. Next base: position 21,839 of record JALONV010000004.1, read on the forward strand.
AACTCTGGCGGATATCTGGCTTCAATTTGACACTGCTATAGTCCCTCAGGTCCTCAGTGTATCACCAGTGATTACAGATAGTGTTGTCTTCAACCAGGAATTTACTTTTACATTCAGTCTCCCGATGAACAGGGATTCTGTGCAAAAAGCTATCGGGTTCAGTCCCGCCGTTCAGATGAGCTATAAGTGGGATGAAATGAGCACAGTATTGAAAGTGAGGCCTTCTGTACAGTACCTGCCAAAAACGAACTATTGTGTAAATATCTCTACAGTAGCATGTTCGAAGTGGAAAGTTGACATTGCATCAGCATATAATTTCAGTTTTATCACTAAAAACCGGACACGCCTTGTTCTGAAAAAGTATTTTCCTGCCAGCGGAAAAACAGGTATTTCAATTTACCCGCAGATAAGGTTGATCTTTGACGCACCTCTGAACGAATCGCAGCTTACAGGTAAAATACTTCTTAAAGATGAATCCGGTCAGGTCTTGAACAGGATACGTGAGATATATACTGTAAAGGATGGCATGGGGCATTTTTATTTTGAACCTTCAGCTCAGTTGTCTCTTAACAAAACGTATAAGGTCGCGCTGGATCAGAATCTCGCCGACATAGGGGGAAACGAACTTGGTAAAACCACCGAAATAAGCTTTACAACCAGGAGTGATCCATATCTGCCCGGTACATTAATTGAATCTTTTGATAATATTGCGGCATTCTGGGATCCTGAAGCTAGCGGAAGCACGGTCGGCACTGACAATTCCCTGACAACTTTCACTTCCTCAAATCTGATGAAGCGTGAAGGAACATCTTCAGGAATGCTTGATTATGTATTTGTCAATCTGTCGGGAGGAGTCTGCCGCACCTTCGATACCAGAAAACCGCTGATCGATCAAGGCGATGCAAAGTCCTTTGGCATGTGGGTTTTCGGCGACCTGAGCTACAATGCCCTGGAATACTGGTTCTACCTTTCGGGGAGTACCAATTATATTGTACCGGTCGATACCATTGACTGGGCCGGCTGGGAACTTAAAACCATCCCTGTGTCCGCAATTCCGGTGAACACTGACTTTAATTTTCACAGTATTGTTATCAGGCAAACCTCTGAGGGTGAAAAAACAGGAACAATGTGGTTTGATGAAGCGCTCATATCTTCTATTACAGCTATTGAAGAAAATCCGAAACCTGACGATTATCCTGACCTGAGAATATATCCAAATCCATTTTCAAAAACGGATAATATATGTGTGACACTTAAAGAAAGTTCAGAGATAAGTTTGAGTGTCGTGTCAATGACGGGAACAATGATTGAATCACTTGCATCGGATGTTTATCCACCGGGTGAATATAAATTCATCTGGACTCCCGGACCTCAGGTGAGCAGCGGGATATATCTAATAAGGCTGGAAGTCAGGAAATCCGGGTTTTTCATGCCAGTAGTAATTACAGAAAGGTGTGTATTAATAAGGTGACTATTTCGAATAAAAAAGGGGCTGTCTAAAATGGCCTCTGTATCCCAGGTTTTAGATTAAATAATCCCACCACCTGCCTCCCGCTACCCTAAAGCTTCGAGGGACAACTTGTTCCGCAGCAGCGGAAGGCTCTCCCCTTAAAATTAAGTAGAGGGTAAATATCTATCCATTAAGCTATTACACCCCTTCCCTTACATTTAACTACCCTTTTTACACATCTTTTAATAAAACGCAGTTTATAGGTAGGAGATTCCTCTCTTCGCCTCCTGCGTCGGCTTCGCTCGGAATGACAGGAGGATTGTTGTTAATATGGGAAAGAGGCGGCGCGTTTTACAGTTATCTTTCTCTTTAATTGAATATTGTGCAAAACGCGCCGCCTCTTTCCTTAAATACCCTCAAGCAACCTGTCATTCCGAGCGAAGCGAGGAATCTCCTGAATATCAGTACTATATAATATTTGTGTATAAGGGGTAGATACATTTAAGGGAGGAGCTTGTCACGCTTCGGCGGGAGGACGGGGGATGGATCTTAGACATAAAAAAAGAAAGTGCCCCTTTTGAGACACCCCCTTTTTAATTATCCGATATTCAGTTTATTTTCCGTATTTGATCGAAGCCTGGGCTGCTGCCAGCCTTGCAATCGGTACCCTGAAAGGTGAGCAGCTTACATAGGTGAGTCCGTTTTTGAAGCAGAACTCAACTGATGCAGGATCGCCTCCCTGTTCGCCGCAGATACCTATTTTAAGGTCCGGTCTTGTGGCTCTTCCCTTCTGAACTGACATGGTTATCAGCTGTCCGACGCCATCCTGATCGATCGTCTGGAACGGGTCTGCTGCCAGCATCTTCTTATCGAGATAATCATTGAGGAAACCTCCGATATCGTCGCGGCTGAAGCCGAATGTCATCTGTGTAAGGTCGTTTGTCCCGAATGAGAAGAACTCGGCACTCCTGGCCATTCGGTCGGCAAGGAGGGTAGCCCTCGGGATCTCGATCATGGTGCCGTATTTGTAATCTATTTTGCTTACGCCAAACTTCTTGCAAACTTCTGAATAGACCTTATCAACAACTTTCTTGGTGACGTCGAGTTCGGAAACATCGCAGGTAACAGGAACCATCAGCTCAGGATGAGGATTCTTACCTTCCTTTATAAGTTCCATGGTGGCTTCAAACATTGCCCTGACCTGCATCTCGGTAACTTCAGGATAAGTAATTCCCAGACGAACCCCGCGGTGGCCCATCATCGGGTTGGATTCGTGAAGAGCATCACCGCGTTTTGCAATGTCTTCTATCCTGATACCCAGGGCTTTTGCAAGTTCTTCCTGCTTGTCAGCTCCCTGTGGCACGAATTCATGAAGAGGCGGATCGAGGAGCCTGAAAGTAACTGGCAGCTCATTCATAGCCTCCAGTGTAGCCTTCATATCCTTTTTGACAAAGCCGGACAGCTCGTCAAGAGCCTTGCGGCGCTCAGCCTCATTTGCGCTGAGGATCATCTTGCGGAGGAGGAAGAGAGGCTGTTCGGAACCTTTGCCGTAAAACATGTGCTCGGTGCGGAAGAGTCCGATGCCTTCAGCACCGAATTCCCGTGCTATTTTTGCATCAGCAGGAGTATCTGCGTTTGTGCGCACACCCATCTTGCGATGTTTGTCGACGATCGTCATGAAGGCTTTAAACCTGGGATTCTCAGTAGCATCCATGAGAGATATTGCGCCTGTATATACATTTCCTTTTGTTCCGTTAAGAGTAAGGATATCACCTTCTTTGATTATGATGCTTGATCCGCTTATCCTTGCAGTTTTTGAAGCTGCATCAACATGAAGTGCACCGGCACCGACAATACAACACTTACCCCAGCCGCGTGCAACAAGAGCAGCATGTGAGGTCATACCTCCACGGGCGGTAAGAATACCTTCAGCGGCGCGCATTCCTTCAACATCCTCAGGGTTAGTCTCTTCACGGAGAAGGATGACTTGTTCACCCTTGCGGAACCATGCTACTGCATCTTCTGCATTGAAAACGACTTTACCAACAGCTGCTCCGGGGCCGGCCGGCAGACCTTTAACAACAGGTTTAACCTTCTGTTCTGCCTTAGGATCGCAGATTGGATGAAGCAGTTCGTCAAGCTGTGCCGGATCAACACGAAGAACAACAGTTTTTTCATCGATCAGTTTTTCACCGAGCATGTCCATTGCCATATTGAGAGCGGCAGTACCGGTTCTCTTTCCAGCGCGGCATTGCAGCATGTAAAGAACACCTTCCTGAATAGTGAATTCAATATCAAGCATATCGTGGAATGATTTCTCAAGGATCTCGCGGATATTGCTTAATTCCTTATAAGTGCCGGGCATGGCTTCCTGCATGCTGTGAAGGTGCTTGTTCTGCTCATTTTTAGTTTCGTCGTTAAGCGGGCTCGGTGTGCGAATACCGGCAACAACATCTTCACCCTGGGCATTCACCAGCCATTCACCATAGAAGAGGTTATCACCGGTTGCAGGGTTACGTGTGAATGCAACGCCGGTGGCTGAAGTATCGCCCATATTTCCGAATACCATTGCCTGAACGTTTACAGCTGTTCCCCAGTCATCAGGAATACCTTCGATCCGACGGTAGGAGACAGCTTTCTTTCCGTTCCAGCTCTTAAAAACAGCCTTGATACTTCCTTCAAGCTGTTCCTTTGCATCATCAGGGAAAGGTTTTCCAAGAACCTCTTTTACTTTTTTCTTGAAATCTTCAGCCAGTTGCTTTAGCTCGTCTGCTGAGATCTCTGTATCAGATTTATATCCTTTTGTGTGTTTGAATGCATCAAGCATTTCGTCGAGCTGCTTACGGATACCTTTTCCTTCACCAAGGTCTATACCTTCAGCTTTCTCCATAACCACGTCGGCATACATCATTATAAGACGGCGGTATGAGTCCCATACGAAGCGCGGATTGTTTGTCTTCTTGAGAAAACCCGGTATTGTTGCAGAACAAAGACCTATATTGAGGACTGTATCCATCATTCCTGGCATCGATTTGCGGGCGCCGGAGCGGCATGATACGAGAAGGGCGTTTACGGGATCGCCATACTTCATATTCATTGCTTCTTCAGTCTGTTTCATTGCTGCCCATACTTCCGGCATAAGATCAGGATGCAGTGTACAGTTGTTATCGTAATATTCTGTGCAGGCTTCAGTAGTGATGGTAAAACCTGCAGGAACAGGCAGTCCCAGAAGGCACATTTCGGCGAGGTTTGCACCTTTGCCGCCCAGAAGGTTCTTCATATCGGCCTTGCCATCTGCAGTTTTCTTTCCGAAGGAGTAAACTCTTTTAATTTTTGACATAATGTTATGGTTTTGAAATAATTAATTATAAATTTTTGCGAAATAGGTCGCAAAGTTAATATTTAAAATTGAATTTTGAAATGAGAAAGTGCTCGGGAATCAAGCACGCGGATGAAACATAATGAGGGTATCGCGGAGAAAGCTTCTGTCGATATGTGTATATATTTCAGTGGTGAGTATCGATTCATGGCCCAGCATTTCCTGCACGGCCCTCAGGTCAGCTCCCCCCTCAACGAGATGTGTGGCAAATGAGTGACGGAAAGTATGAGGACTGATCTTCTTCCTTATGCCAGCCTTTGCAGCAAGATCTTTTATTATTGTAAAGATCATGGCCCTGGTGAGTTTCCTTCCTCTTCTGTTCAGGAACATGACATTCTGGTCATAGATTACCGGGAGCCTGTTCCTGTGAGGTTTGTAATTGTCAATCTCTCTCAGTGCCTTATTGCTGATGGGAACCAGTCTCTGCTTGTTACCCTTGCCCGTTACCGTTACAAACCCTTCTCCAAAGTGGATGTCGGTAATCCGGAGGTTCACCAGCTCCGATACCCTCAGCCCGCAGCCGTACAGCGTTTCTATTATTGCCTTGTTCCGGTGTCCTTCAGGCTTGCTGAGATCAATTTGCGTGATCATGCTGTCGATCTCGCTTACCGAAAGGACTTCAGGCAGTTTCAAACCTGTCTTTGGAGATTCGATGAGTGATGCGGGATTTTTATCTATTTCTCCATCGATAAGAAGAAATTTATAGAATGCCCTGATGCCCGAAATTATCCTGGATTGTGTTCTTGCATTCCGGTTTTCCAGTCTAAACCAGGCAATGAAATCCCTGAGATCCTGATAACTGACAGAAAGGGGAGATTTTTCTGTTCCCTTTTCGGCAAAGAACCTTTCAAGCTTGTGAACATCATCATTGTATGCTTCGATGCTGTTCTCCGACAGCGACTTCTCAAGACGGAGGTATGTCTCAAAATCCTTTATTGCCTGCTTCCAGGAAAGACTCATATAACAATATTTTTGACCCCCTTTCCCGTCCCGCCTAAGCGGGATGCTGACTAACTCCTGCCCCCCTGGGGGAAGGTTGGGAAGGGGGTATTCTTCCCTGCAAAGTAACACAAAGGTTCTGATCAAATTAAGTATAGTAACCATAAAAATTTTACCTATTTTTACCAGCTGTAATAAATTACTGAAATGAGAATCAGCATCATTAACGGCCCAAATCTGAATCTTCTCGGAAAGAGGGAGCCGGATAAATACGGAAACCGGTCGTTTGAAGATCATCTGGAATCATTACGCGGGAGATACCCTGCTGTAATTTTCGATTATTTTCAATCAAATGTCGAAGGTGAGTTGATAAATGAGATCCACAATAAAGGCTTTTCCTCAGATGGGATTATCCTCAATGCAGGCGGATATACTCATACCTCTGTTGCCATCGCTGATGCCATAGCCTCGGTAAAAACCCCGGTAATTGAGGTACATATTACCAATATTGCAGCCCGTGAGGAGTTTCGCCACACAAGCTTGATTGCCTGTAATTGCAAAGGCTCTATTTCAGGTTTCGGGCTCGACAGCTACAGGCTGGCAATTGAGGCAATACTTGCAAAACACGAAAACAAGTAAACAAATAATGATCAGAAAAAGAACCAAGATCGTAGCCACAATCTCAGACAAGAACTGTGATCCGGGATTCATTCGCCAGCTTTATGAAGCCGGCATGGATGTGGTCAGGATAAACTCAGCCCACCTCGATATACAAGGCGCGTTGAAAATAATGAAGAATGTCCGCGAAGTATCCGACAAGATTGCGATACTTGTTGATACCAAGGGACCTGAGATCCGCACTACCATCTGCGATGCCCCGATGAACATTAAAAAAGGGAAGATATACAAGCTGACCGGAGATCCGGGGAAGAAATCGACTGTTGACTCTATAAATGTAAGTCTCAAAAGCTTTGCACAGGATGTGCCTCTGGGATCGCTCATTCTGATTGACGACGGAGAGATCGAGATGAAGGTTTTGAGAAAGGAGAAGAATTCCCTCTTCTGCAAAGCCGACAATGACGGCACTATCGGATCAAGAAAAAGCGTGAACATACCCGGGGTGAAGATTGCACTGCCATCGCTGACGGAAAAAGACAGGGAGTTCCTGAAGATGGCAGCAAAAAATGATGTCGACTTCATTGCTCACTCCTTTGTAAGATCGAAACAGGATGTGCTTGATGTACAGGACGAACTGGATAAATACAACAGCCAGATCAAGATAATTGCTAAAATAGAGAACCAGGAAGGTGTTGATAATCTTGCCGATATCATCGATGTCGTTTATGGCATCATGGTTGCCAGGGGCGATCTTGCCATAGAGATCCCATATGAAAAGATACCTCCGATACAGAAAATGATCATATCAAGATGCATCTTCTGCCGGAAACCTGTTATAGTGGCTACCCAGATGCTCCATTCGATGATCACTAATCCGCGTCCGACAAGAGCTGAAGTAAGTGATATAGCCAGCGCTATTTATTCGCAAACTGATGCAATAATGCTTAGCGGCGAGACAGCAAATGGGAAATACCCGGTTGAAGCTGTCAGGACGATGACCAAGGTTGCCCTTGAAGTCGAAAATAACAAGGAGAAATTCCTTGAGACACCCTACCTGAATGTTACAGGAGAGATTTCCTCTTACCTGGCCAAGGTTGCCGTAAAGACCTCCTTGAGAATATCTGCAAAAGCAATAATTGCAGATACGACCGGCGGGAGGACGATCAAGGATATGGCTTCCTTCAGGGGGTACAACCTGATACTCGCCCAATGTTATTCAACAAGGACTATGAGGGAACTGGCTCTGTCATACGGCGTCTATACAAACTACCAGGAGAAGAGGAATTCTGTAGACGAGTTTATTCATATCGCCTTGAAAAACCTGACCAAAGCCCATGATCTTAAAGGAAATGAGATCGTTGTTGTGCTGGCAGGAAATTTTTCGGGAGGATCCGGATTCTCATTCATTGAAGTAGGAACAGTGCAATATCTGAAGGACCGGGTTACTATTAAAGAAGATCATTGATTGGTCTGATTTTTGTGGCATTACAGAGGCCCTGAACTGAATAATAATAATGGTAAACATCCTTGCCTTTTCAATATGGCTTTTCTTTCACCCCGTTCATGTCACTCTTACCAGCATTGATCAGGTCAGGGGGAATGATTCCCTGAAGGTTTTTGTAAAGATGTATTATGACGATTTTCTGCTGGATTACATACTTTTCGACAGCAGTAACGAGACAGTGAAGGCGCTGACAGTTAACCAGCTTATTCCTGAGGCCCTGATGAACAATTATATCAGTGAAAAAGTTACTATAATTGTAAACAATAAAGAGCTGAAAGGAAAGTTATTAAACCTGGATCTGGAGGATAACGAAGTAAGAGTTAATTTGCTCTACAGATCGGTCAGAAAGCCGAAAGTAATTACGGTCAGAAATTGTATAATGACCGAACTGTATGCCGACCAGGCGAATATGATGATTGTACATGTAAATGATTTTGAAGAAGGGATAAAACTGACGCAGGTGAGCAAAGAGCAGACCTTCAACCTGAAAAGAAAGCAGAAGAGGGAGACAGAGAAATGAAGAGATTATTGGTCCTATTACTTTTTGTTCTGAATATTTTCACTCTTTCGGCAACTCATAACAGGGCCGGTGAAATAACTTATGAACAGAAGTCTGATCTTACCTACGAGATAACTATAACCACTTTCACTTATACATTAAGTCTGGCTGACAGGCCGGAACTGGACGTAGACTGGGGCGACAATTCGATCTCTACTGCTTCGAGGATCAGCAAGGTGATCCTTCCCAACTATTACCAGAGGAATATTTATAAGATCAGGCACACGTTCCCCGGCCCCGGCGCCTATAAGATAGTGGTGCAGGATCCCAACAGGAATTACGGAGTCAAGAATATTCCCAACTCAGTGAATGTTGTGTTCTCTATCTCAACGCTACTTATTGTAAATCCGGCTATGGGATTGAACAATACGCCGGTGCTTCTGAATCCGCCTTATGATAAGGCAGCACTGGGGTATGTGTTCATTCATAATCCGGCTGCCTATGATCCTGACGGCGACTCACTCTCATACAAGCTGACTGTCTGCACGCGTGAAGATGGAAAACCAATTGAGAATTATACCCTGCCGCCGGCAACACAATTCATTCGTGTTGATTCAGTTTCAGGCGACCTTATCTGGAACACGCCTGCAGATACCGGAATTTACAACGTTGCGATGGAGATACAGGAGTGGAGGAACGGCAAAAAAATCGGAACTGTAGTGCGCGATATGCAGATAGAAGTCTTTGTGACAAGTAATAAGCCTCCCGTCAATGGTCCGCTTAAAGATTTGTGTGTTGAGGTCGGAGAAAGCGTCGATTTCATTGTTTCGGCATCCGACGCAAATAATGACAGGATTTCCCTGAGGGCAACATCAGGCATCTTCGGCATTGCAAATTGCCCGGCCGACTTTATCGGCATCGATTCGGTAAAGGGATCATCTCACTCAAGATTCGTCTGGACTCCGTGTCATGAAGCAGTTAGAACACAGCCATATAATATTATTTTCAAGGCTGATGATGATAATGCTGAACTGAAACTTTCGGATATCGACAACATGACAATAAAAGTGCTCGGTCCTTCTCCACAGCTTCTCAATGCAGTTGCAAGAGGGAATTCAATTGAATTGTCATGGGCAAATTACGGTACAACGGCAATAGCCGGATTCAATATTTACAGGAGAGAGGAAGGATCTCCTTTTACAATCGACTCCTGTACATCAGGCATACCTTCATCGACAGGATTTGTCAGAGTCGGATTTGCCAGCGGGAGCTCTTCAGTTACTTTTACAGATAATAATAACGGATCCGGACTTGAACTGGGCAAGGAATATTTCTACCGGATCTGTGCAGTATATAAAAATGGGACTGAAAGCAAGTCCTCCAACGAAAGGAATTCAACCCTCGTATCAGGAATCCCGGTTATAAGGAATGTCAGCGTTACTGCCACGGATGCTGATAACGGGTCAATCTACCTGGCATGGCAAAAACCTGATACTGTTACTCCTCCGTTTGAATACCGCATCTACCGTGCGCGGGGAATCGCAGGTACTGATTTCAAAAATATTGCAACACTTATCACCAGCAACCCCAATGATACCATTTTTGTTGATAATGGAATGAATACGAGGGATTCCGGTTACATATACAATATCTCCTTAAGGAGTAAATATCAGATGTTTGTGGATTCTTCCTATGCATCTTCAGTGTTCATTAATTTAACTCCCGGTGATGAAAAAACCAGATTCATCATAAACAGGAATGTTCCATGGGTAAACTTCCGTTATGATATCTTCAGGTACAATAATGTTGCCGGCAAGTATGATTCAGTTGGAAGTACCACCGGGATAACATATGTTGATGAAAACCTTCAGAATGGTATTCAGTATTGTTACTATGTGAGATCAGCTGGGGAATATGCAGATATCGGTATGCCAAAGAACATTATTAATCTTTCACAGACAGCCTGTTCAACCCCTGTCGACAATGAACCTCCATGTGTTCCGGAAATAACTGTAACGAGCCAGTGCGACAGTATGTACAACACTATAAACTGGAGCTTTAATGATCCGGCCTGTCTGGATGATGTTGCAGGGTATAAGATTTTCTATAAAGAATATTATGGCAGTAATCTAGACAGCATTTATACTGAGACCAATAAGAATATCTTTAGCTATATTCATGATTCGCTTGAAGTCGTTGCTGCGTGCTATGCAGTATCAGCATACGATTCCCTTGGTAATGAAAGCGAAAAGTCTCTGATGGTTTGTATTGATTCATGCAGCTACCCCTATGAAATACCAAATGTCTTCACACCAAATAATGACACTTATAATGACAGGCTGTTAGCAAAAACCTCAGGTCTTGTAGAAAGTGTCGATTTCAAGTTGTTCAATAGAAGCGGACTGCTTGTTTTCAGCACCGATAATCCAAGAATTGACTGGGATGGAACCTATAAGGGAAAAGTAGTTTCTCCCGGTGTCTATTTCTATCAGTGCGATGTTTTTGAAAATCGTCTTGGAGGTCCTGTGACCACCCATAAAACGGGTTTTGTCCATGTGATAACCGAAGAAGGAGTTAAAGTTAAACCGCAGGAGACTAAATGATGAAAAGCAAAACACTGGTATTTATCTTTACTTTCTTTCTGACCGCCTTTACATCAGGCCAGTCAACCTATGATCTGCTGCTAAAGGCCAAAGCATTTAATGATACAGGCAGTCCCGTTATGGCTGTTGAGCTTCTGAATGTGTCATCTGCCGTCCCGACCGACAGCAGGCTGTTGACGGTGAGAGCTGAAGCAAAACTTCTGATAGGCGACTTTCAGGGTGCCATAAGTGATTTCAACTCTGCAAATAAAATAACGCAGTATTCAGGTGAATACGGACTTGCAAGGGTCTATGCCATTAAAGGAGATGCCGCTACTGCACTCTACCATCTGGAGATCAATATGAAATCCTCATTCAGGAAAAGCGAAAAGGAGATCATGCTCGATCCTGCTTTCGCTAAGATTGAGAACAAACCGGAGTGGCGTCTTTTCTGGAAGAAGGAATGGTACAGCGTTGCCGACAGAAAGTTATCGGAAGTGGAATTTTATGTAAGAGCCGGCAATGTTGATGAAGCAAGATCTGTTACGGCTGAACTTGAAAGGGACTACCCCGGCAATCACTCCTCAGTATATGCCGGTGCACTGGTAAAAAACTCCTCAGGGAGATATGGCGAGGCTGTAAAATCGTTATCGGACCTGGTTGCCGCGGAACCTGACAATGAACAATATCTGAGAGCTCTTGCTTCTGCGCAGATTGCCGGATCGAATCCTTCAGGAGCATCAGAGACCTATTCAAAGCTAATAAGCATGGAGATCCCGGATGCGGAACTGTTACTGCTTCGCGCAGAATGCTACCGCAAAACAGGGGAGAGAGAGAAGGCAATAGCTGACATTAAGAAATACCTGTCATTCTATCCTGAAAGCAAAGCCGCGTTAAGCCTTGCAGGAAAAACAGAATCTGCATCAGGCAACAGCCTTAAGGCGCTGGAATATCTTTCCGAAAACCTCAGACTTCATCCCAACGATCCTGAATGTTATATTGACCGTGGCAACTCATATTTCATGTCAAAATCGTGGCAATGGGCAATCAATGATTACAGCATGTCGCTTGACCTCGATCCAAACAATTCTGATGCATGGCTAAGCAAGGGTATTTCGCTGGTAAATTCCGGTAAAACAGAAGATGCATGCCATGATTTCAGGAGATCATTCGCCCTCGGGAACAAGAAGGCAACAGAATATATCAGCAAATACTGTTTATCTCACATGTTTTAAAATTCTTGAGAACAGATCGTGCGGCTTAAATGGTTTCAGAACATAATCATTGATGTTCAGTTGATCGATCTTATCATGATTTTCTGACATTATAGCTGCTGTAAGGGCAACGATAGGGATTGAACATATCTCCGGATTTAGAGAATTCCTGATTATCCTTGTGGCTTCTATGCCATCCATAACAGGCATGTGCAGGTCCATTAGAATAAGGTCAAAGTCATTTTCATCAAGCATATCAAGTGCCAGCTGTCCGTTTTCGGCATGAGATACTATTACTCCCCATCCGATGAGGAATTTATTTGCTACAAAGAAATTGATCTTATTATCTTCGGCCACAAGAATGCGTTTTCCTTCAAGTCCTTTGTATGATTCAGCTGATTCTGCAAACTGATCTTTGGAAGCTTTTTCAGAAACCGTAAAGGTAAGAACGAAAGTGAATGTTGATCCCTGGCCTGGTTCGCTTTCCAGATTTAATTTGCCATTCTGCAGTTCAATCAGTTTTTTGCATATTGCCAGTCCCAGACCTGATCCTCCGAATCGCCGTGCTGTGTCAGGTGACGCCTGGGTAAAGCTTTCAAATACTTCAGATTGTTTCTCCTTCGGGATTCCGATTCCTGTATCATGAACCGAGAATTCCAATTTTGACTGACTCTCTTTTCTCTCGAGTTCCCTGATCGTTACTGTAATTCCACCCTGAGCCGTGAATTTAAGAGCATTTGAAAGAAGATTTGATAGGATCTGGTTCAATCTTATCTGGTCCCCGATAACCTCGGCAGGCAGATTGCCATCTTTTTTTATTTCGAATGAAAGATTCTTGGCCTTTGAACGGAATGAATAGGACCGCATTATTTCGTCCAGGAAGTCGTTCATGTTAAACTGTACCTGTTCAAAGATGATCTTGCCCGATTCCATCTTGTTATAATCAAGCACATCATTGACAAGTGTAAGCAGATGGTTCCCTGAGAACCTGAGAGTCTTAATGTAATCCATCTGGTCCTCGCGCGGATTTCCCTGAAGAAGTAGATTGGTAATGCCGATAACTTCATTCAGCGGAGTTCTTATCTCGTGGCTCATCGTCGACATGAAGATCTGTTTGGATTGTGCTGCTTCTTCAGCTCTCTGGCGGGCGACGATCATGTTGTCCATCATAATTCTCCGCTGTATGGCGATTGCGATCTGGTTGGCAATGAAATTCAGAACGTACAGGTCGTCATGCGAAAACTTGTCTGCGTCGTTATAGTCCTGAAGACACATGATCCCGATGATGTTATTTTCAACCTTCAGAGGCACTCCCATCCAAACCTTGCATGGCGTGCCGACAAGGTCAATATCTCCTGATTCCTCAAGCGTCTTCAGATCCTCCTCCTTGAGGAGCACGGACTTATTGTTCTTTATCACATAGCCGGAAATTGTGCCTTTTGTAGGTATCTCATAGAACTTATCCTTTTCATCAGCGAAAAAAGGAAGCGACATTGTATCAGAAGTCTTGTCGTACAGGGCAATGAAGAAGTTATTTGTATCCCATATCTTGCTGAGCTCATGCACGATGGTAGGATAGATCTCCTTAATGTCCATCTGCTTCAGTGCAGCTGATGATATATTATATAGTATCTCCTGGAGTAGCTGGTTTTTCCTTTCCGAAGTAATGTTCCTGTAGATCCCGACATTGGCGATAGGTTCATCATTGACGAAAATGGTGGTTGCAATAAGCTGAACCTCAAACCGGTTACCGAATTTATCTTTCCTGATGGTCTGTTTGACCACCTTGCGTTGTTCCGATGAGAGCTTTTCGATTGTTACAGCTTCGTCCATCAGGTCTTCAGGAACAACCAGGCTGTCGATCATCTTGTTTGAAGCTTCCTCGTAAGTGTAACCGAAGAGTGTTGTAAACTCCTTATTGACCATTGATATTTTACCATCCAGACCGGTTATGGCAATAGCCTCAGGCGTGGAATCTATCAGATGCTCGAGAAATGCTTTTTCCCTTACAATCTGTTCCTCATATTTTCTGTGTTTGCTCAGATCTGTTATTGTGCCTCTATAGCCGATCTTTACTCCATTATGAAAAACTGCAAACGAGTGAGTAACAATCGGGGACATGGTACCATCTTTCTTTCTGAAATAGTATTCATTGCTTGCCACCTGTCCTGGTTCTTTCAAAGAAAACAGATTCGCCGCCATATTCTGGTAGCTGTCCGGGAAAACATCCCTGATGTAAAGACCTTTCTCAATTTGCTCCTCAGTTATACCGAAAATGTCCAGCCCAAGCTTATTGCCATAGGTTATTTTCCCGTTCAGATCAACCTCGTACATTATGACCGGGAGCATTTCTGAGAATTTCTGAAGCACGAGGGACTGCCTGGTGAGGTCATCTTTGGACTTCTGCTCATAACCCGGCTCCCATGTTATGACAATGTTCCCTGAAGTAAGAATGAATCCTATGTAATAACCCTCCGAGTCATCACCCTGCTCAGAAGCTGCCAGCTTATGAGCTGCCCTGGTAACCTTTATATGATTGAGGAGCTCGATAAGCTTCACCCTTTTTGCCAGAGGCGTATCGGTAATGCATTTACCAATTACCTCATTCTTATGAATGAATTCGACCTCTTCGACTTTAGCGTTAATGTCTTTGATGTATATCCTGCCATCATCTCCTGTTTTGAAAAGCGCCAGGTAAGCGCTGACAGTATCGAATATCTCAGCCAGAACATTCGCTTTGCTTTTTGTCCCTGATCGCAATCCCCTGACCTCACCTTCAAGTTCCTTGATCTTTGCTTCCAGCTCCTTGTTTCTCTCTTTTAAATTCATCAGGCAGTTAATGATATTTCAGGAGTAAAAATAACAAATAATGCACTATTAAAGTTATTACATTAATCAAATCAGGCTTACGGGAGAAAATTATTTTCTTCTAGCATAGTACTTGCATAAATCTGTGAGTCCGCACTGATCGCATAATGGATTTCTTGCCCTGCAAATGTATCTTCCATGCAGCAGAAGCCAGTGATGAGCCTGATGAATCAGTTCCCCCGGGATATGTCTGGTGAGCTGAAGCTCAGCGCTTAAGGGGGTTCTTGCATTTATAGTGAGTCCAATCCTTTGCGAGACCCTGAATACATGAGTATCAACGGCCATAACCGGTTTCCTGAATACAACAGATGCAACAACATTGGCAGTCTTTCGTCCCACTCCGGGAAGTCTTTGAAGCAGAACAGGATCAGAAGGCACCTTCCCGTTGAATTCTTCCACCAGCATCCTGGCCATTCCCGACAGATGCCTGGCTTTATTGTTCGGATAGGAGCAGGATTTAATGTGTTCCAGTATCTCTGATGGTTCCGCCTCTGACATTGCTCTGGCATCAGGAAACCTTTTCATCAGCGCCGGAGTTATCATATTGACCCGCTTATCAGTACATTGCGCAGAGAGAATTACTGCGACAATCAGCTCAAAGGGATCTTCATAGACCAGTTCTGTTTCAGCAATTGGCCTGTTTATCCTGAAATACTCAATAGTCTTTTCGTATCTCTCCTTCAGAGTCATCATTTATCGAAATGCAGGGTGTTAAGGTAATGATTTTTATAAGGGATTTTATACCTTTAACGGCTTAAAAGATATATTTTGAAGAGGATCATCATAAATACTCCCGATTCACTGTCAGCTATTCTGATAGGCGCCAGGTGGGAAGCTGTAACGAAATTACTTCCCCAAAATGGTGTTGCTGTTCTCACCGATAATAATCTATATAAACTCTATGGAGAACGTTTTCCGGGTTATCCTGTCATAATAATAAAACCGGGGGAGGAGAGCAAACAGCTGAGCATGATTGAAAAGCTGGCAGGCGAGCTTATGAAAAAAGGCATCGACCGTACCGGCTTTATTCTCGCAATAGGAGGAGGAGTTGTATGTGATGTTGCAGGCTTCCTGGCATCTGTTTATCTCCGGGGTATTAAGTGCGGGTATGTATCAACAAGCCTTCTCTCCCAGGTAGATGCCAGCACAGGAGGCAAAACGGGAGTGAACCTTGGCATGATAAAAAATGTGATCGGCACTTTCAGCCAGCCCGAATTTGTCATATGCGATACTACTATGCTGAGAACCCTTCCTGAAGATGAATACATGTCGGGCCTTGCAGAGCTTATTAAAACAGGGCTGATAGGAGACAAGACTATTATAGATACTCTTGAAAACAATTACCCTGCAATAATCAGCAGGGACAGGGATCTCCTTGCGGATCTTGTTTACAGGTCGGTCAGGTTTAAAGCCGGCGTGGTCGCTAAGGATGAAAAAGAGTCCGGTCTGCGGCGAATACTGAATTTCGGCCATACATTCGGACATGCTGTTGAGCTTCATCAGGGTGTCAAACATGGATTTGCTGTTGCTGCAGGCATGGAATTGGCAACGCTCTTTTCGTACAGTAAAAGCTTTATAAAGAAGGAAGAATGCGAGAGGATAATCGGTCTGCTGAAGAAATATAACCTGACAAAAGATTTTAAAATGTCTGCCGGCAAGGTCAGGAAACTTATACTGCATGATAAGAAAAAAGCGGGGGACGAAATCCATTTTGTCTTCATTGCAGGGATAGGCAAAGCAAAAGTAAACAAGCTTCCGGTCGATGAGATAGTTGATTTTTACCGGCATTGTAAAAGCACAAATATGTAGCCTATGAATTCTTTTGGCGTAATTTTCAGAGTATCTGTTTTTGGAGAATCACATGGTCCTGCAATCGGGGTGGTTATTGATGGATGTCCTCCCGGTCTCCCTCTGGCTACGGATGATTTCATCCCCGACCTTACAAGGAGGCAGAGCGGAAGCAAGGGCACAACAAAACGGCAGGAAGCCGATATCCCTGAGATCCTCAGCGGAGTTCATGAGGGTTTCACCAACGGAGCCCCGGTGACGGTAATAACAAGGAACAGGGACAGGATCTCTTCTGATTATGAAGGTTTTAAAGATATCCCGCGACCTGGACATGCCGACTTCACCTCAAAGATGAAATATTCCGGCTTTGCCGATATGAGGGGAAGCGGACATTTCTCAGGAAGGATAACATGGGGACTTGTTGCTGCAGGAGTCATCGCAAAGATGATTGCCGGGAAAAGCGAAATAAACGCCAGTCTCATTTCAGCGGGAGGTTCAACGGATATAGAAAAGGCTTTGGATGAAGCAATTGCAAAAAATGACTCCATAGGCGGGATTATTGAGTGTGTTGTAAAGGATCCTCCTGTTGCCCTCGGAGAACCTTTCTTCTATTCCTTTGAATCGGCATTAAGCCACCTGGTGTTTTCAATACCGGCGATCAAAGGCATAGAATTCGGATCGGGATTCGACGCCGCATCAATGAAAGGCTCAGAACATAATGATCCTTTCATCGACGGAAAAGGAAAAACCGCAACCAATAAAGCCGGAGGTCTTAATGGAGGAATAACCAACGGAAATGATATAATCTTCAGGGTGGCTGTCAAGCCAACATCATCAATAGGAGTGGAGCAGAACACTTTCAATTTTACAGAAGGGAAGATGGATATTCTGAAAGTCACCGGCAGGCACGATACCTGCATTGCTTTGAGGATGCCTGTCATCGTTGAGGCAGTTACTGCCATTGCCATGGCAGATCTGATCCTTATTGATCGGGGTATAAATACTAAAAGAAATTGAGTTTTAATCTTTTTTTTCACCACGGATTACACGGAGTGACACGGAGAAAGCACGGAGAAGATCCGTGTAAATCCGTGTTCTCGTGGTTAATTTCTTTTTGCTTTAATTAAGAGTATTTTTTTTGTAGTTTTAGTGATCCTGAACCTGTTATCGATCCTTTCTCCGATTATCCATACGATCTTTCCGTCAGACTCCATGATATAGATTTCCTCTTTTTGCAGACGAGAAAGTTTTTTGTCTATGAAATAGTCGCTCAGTTTCTTTTTCTGATTCATGCCGAACGGATAGAAAAAATCTCCGGAACGCCATTTTCTTATTATTACCGGGAAGACGATCTTCTGCCGATCGAGGTAAGCCATTTCCGGATCCGGATTGATCTTGAATTCTTTTTTTATTGAGACAGCTTTTAAAGATTCAATAAGAGGAGATCTTTTCAGACCTGCGACAGAAGCTATTGTAAATGTCCTGTCATCTTCTGTCGGATTTTGCGTTATCACTATTTCGTTTCTGTTCTTAAGCAACCTGTGAGTGCCGGTAAATAACTGCCCTCCTGTTCTGCCGGAAATCACTTTCTGAAAGTCTTTAAGAAGGCTGCCCGTCATTCCAAATGGCCTGAAGAGCTCGAACATAACAGCTTTATTATTACGGTAAGGCTCCAGCATCCTGATGTTTACAATTATGTTCCTATCTCTCTCCCTGAAAAGCAGTCCTCTTGCCTCAGCAATAAAAACGGAAATTATATCATTTACACCACCAAGCCTTTCGGCGGTTTCATTCAGGGTCGATTCAATCGAAGGATTGATTTCTTTCATTGCGGGCAGCACCTTGTGCCTGATCTTATTCCTCGTGAACCTTGTATCTGTGTTTGTTGAATCCTCCCTGTAAATGATCTCGTTCTCAATGCAATATTCATGAATAGAAAGCCTGGTCGCAAAAAGAAGCGGCCTGATAATAAATCCGGCTGAAGGTTTCATTCCGGAAAGCCCGGCTATGCCTGTCCCTCTGATCAGGTTCAGAAGGAGTGTCTCTATGTTGTCATTCAGGTTGTGCGCCACCGCAATCCGGTCGTAACAATATTTAGTTCTTATTTTATCGAACCAATCATACCTCAATTCCCTGGCGGCCATTTCAATGGAAATGCCTTTCTTTCTGGCATATTCCTTTGTATTGAAGCGTATCGAAAAGAAAGGGATACTATGCTTTGACGCATATTTTCTTACCATTTCCTCATCCCCGTCAGACTCTTTTCCGCGAAGACCAAAATTGCAATGTGCGACTCCGGAAAGATATCCTGACTTTAACAGGAGGTCGGCCATTACCATTGAATCAATTCCTCCGCTGACAGCTGCAAGGATCCTGTCGCTTTCTCTTATAAGTCCGTTCTCTTCAATATATTTAAGGAATAAGTTCTGCATATTATTTTTCATCGATAAGGTAGAACTGTCGGGAGTCCCGGATCAAAGTTGCCAGGCTTAAGCAATTGCTCGCCAGAAACAGTAACATTGGTGGTAGTGGAGTATTGCGGCAGATTTGGATAGAAACCCACCCTGATCTGGAAAGTATTGAAAACAAGATTGTCATTCCTGATCCTGACACCGAACCCGATACTTGAGAGAAACTCTCCCTGGCTTACGAATTCGTTAGTCCCGAACAAATAACCAAGACCGCCGAACGCAAAAAATGAGAACCTGAAGCCATACAGATTTCGGGGACTGAACAATACTGATTCTATATTTAATGCAAACCTCTGAGTTCCTCCTGCTGAGTCGTTTCTGAATCCTGAAAAACTGTTCTCCCTCTCATATACAAGATACTCATCAGTATTTCTGTCGAATCCCCTTGTGTAGTCGACCATTACAAAATTTCTGTTCCTGAACCTGCCCAGGTAAAGAAGATTGGATACATAGTCAGAACGGAGAAGGAGCATGCCCTGTTTTGTGGCTGGACCAATAAAAAAAGTTGAAATACCTGCGGAAGTATAGAAATATCCCAGTGGTCTTATTGAATGTCCGATAGCTGCAAAAATCCCTGCATAGACTCTGTCCCTGTTCTCATTTATCTCCCTGCCTCCCGTAAAAGTTATCAATCCTCCATATGGGATATCTTCCGTTCGACCGTATCCGTAGATCAAGTTGGTTTTATAGTATTTCTGCATGGAAAAGCTGATTGAACCCAGCAGCATCCTGTATTTCTGGAGGTAGTGGTACGAATCAGGGAGAACGAAGGGATGATCGAATACATTATTATTGGTATATCTCGCTCCGATTATTATTCTGGACACGGATTCCTTGTCTATCAGGAACGACCTTGTGAGCCAATAGTCCTGGAGGGTGTATTTCAGCGGTTCAGGGACCGTCAGGGTGTCAAGATTCTCCACAGTGGACATTTTCCTTAACGAAATTCCTCCGGCATATTTTGTAGTAGAGCTAACCAGGTTGCGCTCAAGGCTGAATCCGTATGTTTTTTTCCCAAGGCCGTCAAAATATAAGAGATTCAGGTTTATGAATGAACGCCAGAGGTTATTGACATTGTATTCTATCCCAAATCCCGGTGAATCAGGAAGGTCAGGATTGTACGACATATCCAGCCTTAACTCATGTCCCAGACCAAAAAGGTTTTTTTCAAACAGGGATAAGGAACCTTTGTTAATGCTCTTGTAGTCAAAGTCAGCTCCGACAGAGTATACATCCCTTGTAATTACAAGAATATCCACATTTCCATCAGATACAGGTATTACAATTATTCTTGATTCGTCGATGAATGGCAGTTCTCTCAGGAGTCTTTCGTTATCGCTCATTAGCAGTGGCGATAAAGTGTCTCCTTCCGAAAAAAGAAGGTTTTTCCGGATTATAAATTCATTTGTGTTAAGGTGGGTTTTGTTAAGAAAGATCTCTGTCCTGGTCGGATCATTGTAGAGAGGATTGTTGATATTAGTCCCGAAAACGTCAAGTCTCTGAATTCTTATCTTCCGGATTGTTTTTCCGCTGTATTCTGAAAAAATCTCCTGGCTTGACTCCGAAATATGTTTTGAAGAGGTGGTCTGTGCCGGGACTACCAGAAGATCAAATAACTTCCTGGTTATAATGAATCTGGAAGCTCTGTATTCGAGTGAATCATAGAAAAGAGAACTCCTGTTATCGGCCAGGATCGATGAAGGGATGATTGAATTAGGTCTTTCCAAAGAATTTCTTTCTGCGAAAAAAGAGCGGGCAAGGGGAAGATCAATAACACTATACGGCCGGTTCAGATTAACAGAATCGGCGATGGCTTGTGTCTGCGAATAAAGAGTTGTGCTACAGGAAAGGAGTGCCAGCAATACGACTGGCAGAGCTGATCTTCCATATTTAGCCGGCTGGCACCACATCAGGTTTCCTTAGAGTTGTCAATAAGGACGTCATCAGAATTGAACTGGAATCCAAGACGCTTGCCTGTGATTATCCTTGAGTGCTGGATTTTTGCCTCTACCTGTCCGACAGTAGCTATTTTTACAGTATCGTAAGGCGGGACCAGCAGATCAAATTCAAGGGAATACTGAATAGCTGTTTCAATGATTATCTGTAGTGATTTCTTGTTTATCTCTTCGTTCCCGTAGTTGGAGAAAAGCATGCCCATCTGTCTCTTGCCTTCCACGAAATACTGATTCTCATGATTAATGAATATTCTGGCAATGAGGTACCCGAGGTCATCCATTCTCGAGTATTTGAAGGAATCAGCAAGGAAGTTGTAGATATTAATTATTCCTGAGTATGCATTGTACTTGTTCTTCTGGATATATGATGTCTTCCATGCCGGATGTTCCCTGTCGAACTGAAAGATGTTTGAATGCATGCTGAAAAGAAGAATATCACCGGCAACCTTGATCTGGGCATCGAAGCTGCTCCGGTCAGTATATTCAAGCTTGATCCTCTGATCAATACTCCCGAGGCTGCCATTCACATCCTTTGACAGGGTTTTCAGGATGTCCTTGAGTATGCAGAAGGAAGAAAACGCATTGTCGAAGACTTTCTGTTTCAATACGGATTTCTCTTTCAGAGTGCCTATGATCAACTGTTTCTTTTCCTCCTGGTTCTCCATGATTTAGTTTATTTATTCAAGAATAGAGACAACTAATTTAGTAATAATAATTGTTAGTAAGAACGTGCAAAAAGGACTCTCTTTTTTGAAGGTTTTCCAGAAAAAATGCATTTGCCTTCCTCTTCAGGTGAATCGAAAGGAATACATCTTATTGTTGCTTTGGTTTCCTCCTTTATCTTTTCTTCAGTCTCCGGTGTACCGTCCCAGTGGGCCATTATAAAACCGCCTTCATTATCGAGTATGCTTACAAAGTCTTTCCAGGTGTCAACATATCTGGTGTTCTCTTTCTTGAATTCAGATGCCTTTATGTAGATGTTCTTCTGAATATCTTCAAGAAGAGCGCTGATATGTTTAACTGCTGTATCCATTTTGATGGTTTCTTTTTCAAGAGTATCCCTCCGGGCGATCTCAACCGTACCATTTTCTATATCCCTGGGGCCGATTGCTATACGAACAGGAACTCCTTTTAGTTCATAATTGGCGAATTTCCAGCCTGGTTTGTTAGTATCACGGTCATCATATTTCACCGTCATTCCTGCTGCTTCCAGACCGGCCCTGATCTTCACCGCTGCTTTCGAAATTGTATCCAGCTGTTCAGTGTTTTTGTATATGGGTATGATAACTACCTGTATGGGTGCGAGGCGGGGAGGAAGAACGAGGCCATGGTTGTCTGCATGTGCCATAATGAGAGCTCCGATCATCCTTGTTGACAATCCCCATGATGTTGCCCAGACATAATCAAGTTTACCCGTTTTATCCGTAAACTGAACGTCGAATGCTTTTGCAAAGTTCTGGCCGAGAAAATGGCTTGTGCCTGCCTGAAGGGCTTTGCCGTCCTGCATAAGTGCTTCAATCGCATAAGTATCAATGGCTCCGGCAAAACGTTCAGCTTCAGATTTGTAGCCTTTGATAACGGGCAGTGCCATATAATTCTCCGCAAAATCGGCATATACATTAATCATCTTCACAGTCTCTTCAACAGCCTCTTCACGTGTTGCATGAGCCGTATGGCCCTCCTGCCACAGGAATTCAGCAGTCCGGAGAAAAAGCCTGGTCCTCATTTCCCACCTGACAACATTGCACCATTGATTTATCAGAATGGGGAGGTCCCTGTATGATTGTATCCAGTTCTTGTATGAATTCCAGATTATAGTTTCGGAGGTGGGGCGTATAATGAGCTCTTCCTCAAGCTTTGCGGAAGGATCGACAATAACGCCTTTGCCATTGGGATCGCTTTTGAGCCGGTAATGCGTAACAATTGCGCACTCTTTTGCGAATCCTTCAACATGTTTTGCCTCCCTGCTGAAAAATGATTTTGGGATAAAAAGGGGGAAATATGCATTAACATGACCTGTTGCCTTGAACATGCTGTCGAGCTGAGCCTGTATCTTTTCCCATATCGCATAACCATAAGGTTTGATAACCATGCAACCTCTCACTGCAGAGTTTTCTGCCAATTCCGCCTTGATTACCAGATCATTATACCACTGTGCATAATTCTCATCCCTGTTAGTTAAAAACTTAGCCATAATTTTGGTACGCTATTTGATTTATTACTTTTGAATTTAAAAGATTGCGTAAAAATAGATAAAAACTTTAGTTATCAACAAAAAAACAGGAGGTCATCATGAAAGCAAAATTCTACACCTTGATCTTATCAGCACTTCTGCTCGCAGGTTTACCTGTAAAAGCCCAGTTCACTGATAATCGCGACTTCAGAAATGATGATGCCGGAATTGTAATAAATAATTACTATGATGATTATGATTATTACTATTCATCGCGTATTAACAGGTTTCACAGATCATACTCTGCTTTCGACTATTACTCTCCTGTATTCACTGAAACATACTGGTACAGCTACCAGCCTTATTCATGGGGAGTAAGCATATACGGCAGAAGCGGAAGAGGATTCGGTTTCGCTGTCAATTTTCCGGTTTACTACTACGGCTGGGGAACCGATTACGGGTATGATTACAATTACGGATGGTACGACCCTTACTATGGAAACTCATGGTACCGGGGTTACGATCCATTCTACTCCAGCTGGTATTCACCGGTGGTTATCAACATCAATGCAGGATATAACTGGAGAAGCAATCACTACTGGAACTGGTACGGGCACAACCATCTGTATCATAACTACAGACCGGTATACCATACAACAAATAATTATTATTACGGCAACAACTACTACAGAGATTCTTACAGGCCGATGCCTGACCGCAATAAACCAGGTGAATACTACAGGAAATCTCCTGGTGAAAAGCGTGAATCGGTTCCTGCACCTGATTCAAGAACCCGTCCGAACGACAGGAACTCTTCAAACCAGGGTAATACCGGGAACAACGGGAATAATGGCAATAACAGTAACAATGGAAATAACCAGAACAGCCGTCCTGCCGGAAACAATGGGAACTTCGACCGGAATGACCGCAACACCAACAATAACGGCAACAACAATAACAGCCAGCCAGGTGGTAACAATGGCAATTTTGGTGATAAGAACACTGAAAGAAAGCCAGGTACGGTTCCTGCAACAAGCCGCCCGACAGCACCTGCAAGGACACAGCCCGCCAATACCAGTCCTTCAAGAAGCACTACAGCTCCGGCAACCCGCAGCAACACAAGCACCAGTTCCGGAAGAACCTACAGTGCTCCTTCAGGAAGCACGTCTACACAGAGAAGTCAGACGACTGCCTCCCAGGGAAGAAGCTCATCAGCAGGATCGGCAGCCAGATCCTCCGGAAGTTCGACCAGATCTAAAACATCCTCTTCATCAAAGTCCACATCAGGATCTTCATCGAAGTCAGGCGACAGTGAAAACAGAAGCAGCAAATCAAGAAGGTAATCATAAATAAAAAATGTTAAATTTGAAGCATGTTGGAATCTAACCTTACCGGCATGCTTTTTTGGTACAATTTTTGCGCTTAATCAAGAAAACAATAGAGGGAATCAAAGATGAAAGCACTAAATTACCTTATAATCCTTGCACTTCTGGTCTTAATGTCCTGTTCCTCAGGCATGTATTCAGGAGTTGAGTATGATGACCTTTACTTTCAGCCTTCTGATCAGGTTGTGGTAAGAATGAAAACTCCATCCGGCAAACAGATAACGGAAGGAAATCTCAAGTCGCAGGATTACTACAACAACATATATGCGGCAGATACCCTCGTTTCAGAAGAATATGCTGATGCCGCATATGATGACTTTAACCAGCAGAACATCTATAACTATTATGATAATTTCTCCTACTCGGGAAGACTGAGGAATTTCTACGGAAACTATTTTTACCCCTACTGGAGAGATCCTTTTTATTCCAGCTGGGGAAATCCTTACATGTACAACGGTTTTGGTTACCCCTACAGGTACTATGATCCTTTCTATTCTGATCCCTTCTTCTACGACTACGGATATTATGGAAGTTACTGGCCATATAATTCCTTCAGTTTCTATGGAGGCTATTATGGCGGGTATTACGGTTATAATTCATACTTCGGCTATCCCTATTATAACAACAGCTACTATTCATATCGCTATAACGATGCCGGCGGTGCGCAATACGGAAGAAGAGAAAGACAGAGCAATCTCTCGTCAGACTGGAACAACAGGGTTCCTGTAACCGCAACCGGAAGGAGAGACAGCTTTGATTCGAAGAGCACAAGCGGAGATATTGCAGCAAGAAGAACAGTTCCCTCTTCTTCTGTTACAACCAGAACTGCTCCGATGACAAATGCTGCCAGGTCTGCCCAGGAAGTTACGAAGAGCTCCGGTGCTCAGTCCAGAACCGTCGAAACCAAGAGCCCTTCTGCATCACGGCCTTCTTATAACAGCGTTGACAGGACCTATACGCCCAGTTACAACAATCCCCGCATGAGCACTACGCCTTCATATAACACAAGCAGAACAACCCCGGATGTAAGCTCTGTACGCAGCGAAACATATCGTGGCAGCTCTGAAAGAAGCAGCTCATACTCACAGGGACAGACCAGAACAGCTCCTGCTTCCAGCAGTGCGAGAAGCTATTCTGCTCCTTCAAGCCGCAGCCAGAGCAGTTATTCCACTCCTTCAAGCCGCAGCCAGAACAGTTCAAGCTATTCAACGCCCAGGTCGTACAGCTCCACACCATCAAGCAGATCATACAACTCAGGCTCCAGCAGCTATTCGTCCGGTTCGGGAAGCTATTCATCAGGTTCAAGTTCGGGAGGCGGAAGCTCTTCATCGGGTTCATCCTCCAGATCTGACGGTGGAGGCAGTTCATCGAGCGGGAGAAGATAAGGGCAGACAATTTCTGATCTCAGTTTTCGTTCATTCTGGTTATAGAGTGGTGGGATGGTTTTACTAAAAAAAATGTGAACATGAAAAAAACAGCATTAATAATACTGGCACTGATTTCGGCACTTAATGCCGGAATAGCGCAGAATGTCGACGATGCTTTAAGATATTCACAGATATTCTATAACGGAACTGCAAGATTCATGTCGATGGGAGGCGCATTCACGGCACTCGGCGGCGATATATCATCACTTAACCAGAATCCTGCGGGAATAGGCGTCTTCCGCTCATCCGAGATATCTGTTTCCCCGCAATTGTTTAATTTCAGGTCGCAAAGCAATTTCAACGGAAACAATACGGAAGATTTTCTGTACGATTTCAACCTGGGAAATGCAGGTATTGTCCTGAACCTTAAGAACAATCAGTCAACGACCGGACTTGTAACCCTCAACTTCGGATATTCCTACAGCAGGAACAATAACTTTAACGAATCAATAAATATCGATGGTAAAAGCGAGGGTAGTTCCCTGCTTGATCACTGGGCTGAAAAGATAGATGGAATAGTTGATACTTTATTGGAAGACAATATTGAAGCTGCCGATGCATACCTTGGATGGTATACCTGGCTCCTTGATCCGGTTTACGGCACCAATGACACCTATGGCACTGTCTATACAAACTATGGAAGTTATCCTGCAGATTACGACAAGAACATGTCGCGTGTCATAACGAATACCGGCTATACAGGAGAGCATGCTATCTCCCTCGGAGGCAATTTCTCAAACAAACTTTACCTTGGCGCAACACTCGGCATCACCAGGCTTGAATACGAAAGCACCTATCAGCATTCTGAGAAAAGCGACAGCATGCTGGTATCGGGATTTACGGATTTTAATTACACATACTATTACAGAAACTGGGGTACCGGTTATTCACTGAAGTTAGGGATCATCTACAAACCTGTAGAGCCTCTCAGGTTAGGATTTACATTTAACTCACCGGGCATGTTCCTGATAAATGAATATCTCAACGATAACATTGTCTCAAATGTTGATGGGAAGGTTGAGGATGAACTCGAAAATAAGGCATCATGGTTCAAGTACTGGCTCAGGACGCCGTTCAGGGCCACGATAGGGGTTGCCTACCAAGTAAAGAAGCTGGGGGTGGTCAGCGCCGAATATGAATTTGTCGATTATGGCATGGCAAGGTTCTCTGTTGTAGGGGATGATGACTATACAGGTTACCCAAAGAAAAACCAGGAGATTAAGAGTACTCTCAAGTCGACAGGCAATATACGTGTCGGTGCTGAAGCAAGGCTCAACAGGCTCTATTTCAGGGGCGGCTACGGGTATTATGGCAAAGCTTACAAGACAGGCGATGTAAACCAGGATATATGCTACAACTCGTACTCCGGCGGGATTGGATTCAGGGAACAGAATATCAATGTCGACTTTGGTTTCACGAGATTCTCATATCCGGAGAAATATATTCTGTATAAAACATCGTTTGAAGCTCCTTCTTCTGATATCGACATAGCCAGGAATATTTTTACGATTTCCTTCGGATATAAATTCGGTTACTAGTACTTTGTTTGACTTCCCTGGAAAGGCCGTTTAATCTTAAGCGGCCTTTCTTCATAGATAATTCATACTCTCAGGCCCGGCATTGAACAACAGATCGACAATGCTTAATCCGCCTGTAAAGCCCCTCTCACCGGTGAAAACCTGGATGTATGGCTTATTCTGATAATCTGTTTTTTTCTTAGGGCTTATTTTGTACCTGAAATCATTTTCAGTCTTTGCAAGCGGCACAAAACCAGTTGTAAATGAGATTTTTGCCCTGATCTTTAACATATTCATAACGGCCAGAAGAAGTTCCATGTTCAGATCAAGCAGGAAATCATGATTCTTTAGTATGATATTTTCCAATACCTCATAATAATAGAGGAAGAAAGGAGAGGAGCTGTATGCAGAAACAATCGCCCTCAGATGTACCTGCTGCCACCGTTTTGAATAGTCAATGCGTATCTCCCTGACCGGTGTTTTGTGAAAGCTTCCCAGGTAAACGGGTACACTCAGGGATTGAGGTCCGGATGCGGAGAGTATGTAACAACGGTTACGGTAAGATTGCTTGAGATAGTTTTCTTCTTTTTCAATAAGTGCCTCTTCAGCACCATTCAGCCTGGCAAAATACTCGGCAGGAGGAAGATAAGCAGTTGATAACAGGACTTTCCCGGACATGACCGATCACTTCATCCTGTTGATCATGCTGGCAGAGAATCCTGCACCGAAGCCGTTATCAATATTAACGACTGTCACACCTGCTGAGCAGCTGGTGAGCATCGCCAGCAGGGCGGATATGCCTCCGAAGCTGGCTCCGTATCCCACGCTTGTAGGCACTGCTATGACAGGAATGTCAACCAGACCTCCTACGACGCTTGCCAGTGCACCTTCCATTCCTGCAATTACTATAATAACCCTGCAACTCCTTATTTCCGGAAGCTTGTCGACCAGCCTGTGTATGCCTGCAACTCCCGCATCATATATCCTTACAACCTTGTTGCCAAGGAGTTCGGCAGTTACTGCAGCCTCTTCTGCAACAGGAATGTCCGATGTGCCGGCAGTGATGACTGCTATCTTTGTTTTCGGAGTTTCAGGCCTTTTTTTCTGTACGGAGATGATCCTTGCTTCAGGATAATAAACTGCTTTTGCTGTTATTTTTTTCACAGCATCATACATTTCACTGCCTGCCCTGGTGCCGATAACATTGTTTTCCTTTTTGATCATTACCCTGAAAATCTCGCTCACCTGCTTTATGGTCTTCCCGGCGCAATAGACTATTTCAGGATAGCCTGTCCTCATTTCGCGGTGATGATCGATACGTGCAAATCCAAGGTCGCTGTAGGGAAAATTCTTCAGCATCTCATATGCCTTGTCAACGCTGATAATACCCTTTTTTACCTCGTTAAGCAGTTTTTCTATTTCTTTACCTGTCATTTCTCGGTTATTTCAGTATACATGCTTCCGGTTCTGTAACCCTCAAGGTCCAAAGATATATATCTGAAACCTATTTCTTTAAGGTTAGCAACTATTTGTTCCCTCTCCGGATCATTGATGATCTTGCTCAGATATCCGGGCATGCATTCAATACGGGCAACATCCCCATGGAGTCGTACCCTTGTCCCGGGATAGCCTTTTTCAAACAGGAAATCCTCGGCTCTCCCTATCATCTTTAGCATCCCTTCACTGACCTTAGTCTCATAAGGTATCCTGGTGAGAAGACAGGCCATAGCCGGTTTATCCCAGATGGACAGATTCTCTTTCAGCAGAAGTTCGCGGATATCTTTCTTCGTAAGACCGGCTTCAGCCAGCGGACTGCGCACAGACAATTCTTTCAGGGCTTTTAGTCCGGGCCTTATCTCACCGGTGTCATCGGCATTGGTGCCATCAAGAATATATTGATAGCCATTTTCAGATGCAAATACTGCAATTTTGCTGAAGAGTGTTTTTTTGCAGAGATAACACCTCTCCTTTGGGTTGTGCCTGATGATCTCCGGGAAGTCAACATCAAAGATCTTATGTTTAATTCCGTGTGAATCAGCGAATTTATTTGCTTCATCTATCTCTCTGTCAGGCATATATAGTGTGCGGATTGTAATGGCGATCATATTGACCCTTGCCAGTTTTTTTGCCCTGTATGCAAGGAATGAGCTGTCGACGCCTCCCGAAAAAGCTATAACAAACGATTTGAGGTCCCTGAGTATTGAATCGAGCTTAATAGATTTTTCTTCAATCATTTAATTTCTGATTATTCTTTAAAGCCCCCCGCCTCAGCGGGAGGTTGGGAAGAGGTTTGTATTAACCAGCACAGCCAATACATTATTATATATCTCCTTAACCGGTATCCCTTTTTCGAGGGCAATCTTTTTAATATCCTCATACTCAGGTTTGACTGACACCTGACGTCCTTTATAGTATGACCGTTTTATTGTAACATTTCCATAAATGGTCTTCCTTACTTCGAATTTCCGTACAAGTGTATCCTTTCTGAATGGAATGCTCCTGATGCCAACTGAAGTCGACTCGGTGAAGATTATCTCCTTCAGCTTTTCCTCTGTGCCAGGCTCACAGATGATGTTCAGCACATTTCCAGGCCTTCCTTTCTTCATGATGATATTAGTAATATACACATCCGAAGCTCCGGCATCAAACAATTTTTCTGAAATATAATCAAAGAACTCCGGATTCATATCGTCGATGTTGCATTCCAGAAGAAGTGCATCATGGCCGCTTTTTTCTTCTTCAGTTTCGCCCAGAAAAACTCTCAGCAGATTGGGCACATCCGGATTTTCCTTCTGCCCGACGCCATAGCCTGTTTTGATGACCGTGAATCCTGCAGGTGATCCAAAGCGTTTTCCCAGGGCTGAAAGTATTGCAGCTCCTGTAGGAGTAGTGGCTTCAAAATTTACTCCTCCGGCCTTTACCGACATTCCT
Organism: Bacteroidales bacterium; assembly: GCA_025454755.1. Classification (GTDB taxonomy): domain Bacteria; phylum Bacteroidota; class Bacteroidia; order Bacteroidales; family VadinHA17; genus LD21. The sequence continues at coordinate 52,539 of JALONV010000004.1, forward strand.
TTTATTATTTCAGCTGTTGCAGGCGCAGGAACAGGAAGAGTGCCATGTTCACATTTTACAAAGCCTCCTCCAAGCTCAACAGGAGATACATGAACTTCATCGACATCCAGGGAATTGAAACAGATAGCGGCTCCGACAATATCTATTATGGAATCAATGGCTCCGACTTCATGAAAATGGACCTTTTCTACAGGAATACCGTGCACCAGGGCTTCTGCCCTTGCTACTTTCATAAAAATCTTCATACTGAGCTCTTTTGTTCTCGTATCAAGTTTTGATCTGTCAATTATCCGCTCAATGTCACCCAGGTTTCTGTGATGATGTTGTGTGCCGGTAATTTTTACAGTCACCCTGGTGCCTTCAATACCGTGCCTCTGATCTCTTTCAGCAGCTATTTTCCATCCTTTGATATTGAGTTTGCCGAGTTCCTTAATCAGGAATGATTTGCTTACGCCCAGATCAAGCATAGCCCCCAGATTCATATCTCCGCTAATTCCTGAAAAGCAATCGTAATAGAGGATTTTCATTTACCGTGTGTTATAATGATAAAACAATTTGTATTAATTATTGTTAAAACAACTTTGCGGTTTTCGAATGCTAATATAGTATTTAGCAACCAATTTACCCCATATGCCGATTGACCAGGTCTGCAGGCACTTGTCATGCCACGGTACATTTTAACAAAAAAAATCGTAATTTGCACCTCTCAACCTGATTCTATACATGAAAAGAAGAGATTTTTTAAAGAAATCAGCAGGAGCAGGTCTCGCGGCTGGAGCAGCATTAAGCCTTGGCGGATATGATAAATTGTGGACACCAAAATCAGATTTCGCCAAATATGATCTGGTGGCTGTAATGGGTGGTACTCCTGAAGCAATGTTCGACCTTGGCATACAGGAGCTTGGAGGTATGGGCGCTTTTGTTCAGAAAGGACAGAAAGTTCTTGTAAAACCCAATATAGGGTGGGATGTGATTCCTGAACTGGCTGCAAATACAAATCCCGGACTGGTTGCCAGAATAGTAGAGCATTGTTTTAAAGCCGGGGCAAAGGAAGTTTATGTGTTTGACCACACATGCGACAACTGGGTGAATTGCTACAAAAATTCCGGCATCGAGAAGGCTGCAAAAAGCGCAGGGGCAAAGATCGTCCCGGGCAATTCTGAAAATTACTACCAGCAGATAGAAATACCGGGAGGGGTAAGGCTTAAGAGCGCCAAAGTCCATGAACTCCTGCTTGAAACAGATGTTTTCATCAACGTCCCGGTTCTCAAAGATCACAATTCTACAAGAATGACCGCATGTCTCAAGAATATGATGGGAGTTGTATGGGACAGGGGTTTCTGGCACTCAAACAACCTGAACCAGTGTATTGCCGATTATGCCCTCTATGAAAAGAAACCCGCTCTCAATGTCATTGATTGTTACAATGTCATGGTCAAGAATGGTCCTCAGGGTGTCTCAAAGGAAGATGTTGTTCAGATGAAATCCCAGATAATAACAACTGACTGGGTAGCCGGCGACGCAGCTGCAGCAAAAATGCTGGGAGTTGAAACCGAAATTGTCGAATATATCTCAATCGCCCACAGAATGGGCCTTGGCAACATGAAACTTGAATCTCTGAATATCCAGAGACTTAAAATGTAATCCCTGATGAGGTCGCATAACCTTAGAAGTTTCCGTATACTGTTCTCCGCGATAGTATTGATCTGCTTTATCGCAATATTCATTGATTTTAAAAACCTCATTCCGACAAAGTATATCAATATTATACTTTCCCTGCAGTTCATACCTTCCTTACTTAAGTTCCACAATATCGGAACTCTGGCATCAGCAGGATTCATTGCAGTTCTGATACTTACTTTTCTGACGGGAAGGACCTATTGCTCATTTCTCTGCCCGCTCGGGGCAGGTCAGGACCTGAACAGCAGAATAGGAGGAAAGATCAGGAAGAAATTCAGAAGATACGGTTTCAAGAAACCACATACCATAATAAGATATACCCTTCTCGGAGCAACTATTATAGTGACTATTATCTGGGGAGTTTATCTTCTGACACTTCTTGATCCCTACAGCATCTTCGGAAGGTTTATGACCCATTTCGGTAAACCGGTAGTAATTGTTCTCAATAATTTTGTTGCATGGATCCTTCATAAATTTGATGTATATACTTTAGATCACATTACAATTAAGGGTTTCCAGCTTCTTACCTACTCGATACCTCTTATTTTCCTCTTCCTCGTAGGACTTCTCTCTCTTACTAAAGGCAGGCTCTACTGCAACATGATTTGTCCGTTAGGTACACTGCTTGGACTCTTTTCAAAGATTTCGATTTTCAGGATCAGGATCGACGAAACAAAATGTACCAAATGCGGAAGATGCTCAGTAGGCTGCAAATCATCGTGCATCGACTTCCTGCAGCACAAAGTTGATATATCGCGTTGTGTGGATTGTTACAGCTGCATCAATATCTGTCAGGACAAAGCAATCTCTTATGGCCCTGTCAGGTTGAAGAAAAAAGAGCACAAGACTGATACTGAGAAAAGAAAATTCATTGCCGGTTCACTGATTCTGATGCTTGGTCTGCCTCAAATCCTGAAGTCGCAGGATAAAACAACCCCGGTACCAAAAAAAGAATCGACTGTAAGGGAGAATAAAACATGTCCGGTTTGCCCCCCCGGAGGTGTCTCTATTGAAAACTTCAACATTGACTGCACGGCATGTTCCCTCTGCATAGCTGCCTGTCCGAATGGAGTACTGGTGCCTGCACTTCTTCAGTATGGAGTGGCAGGAATGATGCAGCCGGTAATGGATTATCACAAAAGCTTCTGTACCTATAATTGCACTAAATGCACCGAAGTTTGTCCAACCTATGCACTTCATCCTCTTGCCCTTGAAGCTAAAAAGCTTACACAGATCGGCAAGGTGAATTTCGTAAAGGATAATTGTATTGTAAAAACCGAGAAGACAGCCTGTGGAGCATGTTCAGAAGCATGTCCGACCAAGGCAGTGTTTATGATACCTTACGAAGGCAACCTTCTTATACCGGAAGTTAACACTGAAATATGCTGTGGCTGCGGACACTGTGAATATGCATGCCCGACGACGCCGTACAAGGCCATATATGTCGACGGAAATCCTGTTCATGTAGCTGCCAGACCTCCTGAAAATATACAGACTGAAATTAAAACACCTGTTGATTTTCCATTTTAGGACTTTAAATTTTCATTATGGAACCAACACATATTGAGCATATTGGAATTGCTGTCATCAACCTTGAGGATGCAATTAAACTGTTTGAGAAGGTCTTCAGGCTGAAATGCTATAATATTGAAGAAGTTGCCGATCAGAAGGTGAGGACTGCTTTCTTCATGCTCGGTGATACAAAGATCGAATTGCTGGAATCAACAGATCCTGAAGGACCTATAGGTAAATTCATAGAGAAGAGGGGTGAGGGTTTACATCATATTGCCTTTGCAGTGAAGAATATTGAAGATCACCTAAGGCATGCTGAAGAGCTAGGGATCAAGCTGATAGATGCAAAACCCAGGAAAGGTGCTGAAGGACTCGACATCGCATTTCTCCACCCGAAATCAACATCAGGGGTACTGATTGAGATATGTGAGGATAAGAGGAAGTAAATTCAAGTTAAAAGCAAAAATATGAGCAAGATTGCCACTGCCGGAAATGCCGGACCGAAAGTGAGATCCGATTGCGAAATAACGATTGAGATCAGGCAGAAGGGAGGAATAGCTATTAACCTGAAATCGAAGGTTAAAACTCTCTATGGGGAATCAATAAAGAGCCTTTGCAGGGAAGTTCTTGATTTCTTCAGGATCAGAAATGCTGTTCTTTCAATTGACGATTCCGGAGCTCTTCCCTTAGTTATTGCCGCGCGGCTGGAAGCTGCCATCAGGAAAATCACCGGTACTGAAATGGAATTTCTCCCGGAAATGATAAAGGAGAATCTTTACGCTACAACTCCGGAAAGGACAAGGTTTTCGAGGCTTTATCTTCCCGGCAATAGTCCGGGGCTGATGATCAATGCAGGACTGCATTCATCACATGGAATAATTCTCGATCTTGAAGATTCGGTCGCTCCAGATAAAAAGGATGAAGCAAGAGTCCTGGTCAGGAATGCACTCCGTCAGATAGATTTCAGGGGAGCCGAGAGAATGGTGAGAATCAACCAGGGCGAAACAGGACTTAAGGACCTTCAGTGCGTTGTTCCTCATAATGTCAATCTCGTTCTTGTTCCGAAATGCGAAACTGCTGAACAGGTAAGGCAGACGCAAGAATGGATAAATGAGATCAGAAGCAGAAAAAAGATAAGGAACAGGATTTTTCTGATGCCTATTGTCGAAAGTGCGATGGGGATTGAAAACTGCTCAGAGATTGCCCGCGCTTCAGATGATGTTGTTGCACTGGTTATTGGTCTTGAGGATTTCACGGCTGATATGGGAGTGCAGAGAACACAGGAAGGTGCTGAATCATTATATGCAAGATCGCGGCTTGTCATTGCAGCAAAAGCAGCAGGCATACAACCAATAGATTCAGTATTTTCCGATGTCGGCGACCTTGATGGATTAAAGCAAAACGTGCTGAGATCCAAGGCATTGGGATTCGAAGGCATGGGTTGCATTCACCCAAGGCAGATCAGGGTGATAAATGAAGGTTATTCTCCTGATAATGCAGAGATCGATAAATCAATTAAGATTGTACTGGCATTTGAAGAGGCATCAAAAAATGGTTTGGGTGTTGTTGCTCTCGGAACGAAAATGATCGATGCGCCTGTAGTAAAACGGGCATTGAAGACTATTGCACTGGCAGAAAAATCAGGACTTATAGGGAAGGACTGGAGGGGAAAGACAGACAGTAATCAGTAATCAGTAATCAGTAATCGGTATATGACAGTAAGAACTGTAATAAACGCTGCCGGACGTAGAGTGCCGGTACAGATTAACGGACAGCCTGTTGTCGCGTTCAAGGGAGTGGGCAAATACAGGCCATCGGGGAGAAAATATTCACCACAGATACCTTCGTGCTCTGATTTCCCGACCGACGGGAATAAGGTGGTCAGATCACTTGAAGAAGCACTCAGAAAATGCGGACTTCGCAATGGCATGACAATCTCAACACATCATCACCTGAGAGACGGTGACCTGATAAGCAACAGGATCTTTGAAATAGCATCCTCAATGGGAGTGAAGGACCTCGTATGGTTCCCTTCAGCATCGTTCCCGTGCAATGATCCCGTTATCCGGTATCTCGAAGATGGCACCATTAACAGGATAGAGGGAAGCATGAACGGTCCGCTGGGAAGATTTGTTTCGGAAGGAAGAATGAAAGGCACTGCAGTCCTGAGATCCCATGGTGGAAGAGTTCAGGCAATTCAGGATGGCGAGGTGAGGATCGATATTGCAGTTCTTGTTGCACCCACAGCCGATCCTTTTGGCAACGCAAAAGGTACCGGAGGTCATTCATCATGCGGAGTCATTGGCTACGGAAAAGCCGACAGCATGTACGCAACAAAGGTGATTGTAGTTACCGATAATCTTGTCGACTTTCCATGTTATCCTATGGAGATAGAAGGCAATTATGTGGATTGTGTGGTTGTTACAGATAAGATTGGCATTCCTGAAAAGATCGTTTCCGGAACAACTGAGATCACCAGGAGTCCCGACAGGATACTTATCGCAGAACTAACAGCCTCATTTCTTGAGAAATCCGGTATTCTTAAGGATGGAGTGACAATGCAGGCAGGTGCAGGCGGAACATCACTTGCCATTGCTGTCTTTGTGCATGAGATCCTAAAGTCGAAAGGGTGGAAATCGAAATTTGGCTTTGGCGGAAGCACAAAATACATGGTTAAGATGCTTGAAGAGGGACAAATGGGTTATATACTTGATGCCCAGGCATTTGACCTTGATGCCGTTAAGTCAGTTGAAAACAATCCAAACCATATTCCATATCCGGTTTTCAACGCTTACAATTATCACTCAAAGGGAAACCTGACCAGCATGATGGATATTATGATCCTTGGTGCGACAGAAGTAGATGTGAATTTTAACGGCAATGTTGTTACTCATTCTGACGGTTACCTGCTTCATGGCATTGGAGGATGGCAAAACTGTCTTCATGCAAGGAACGTAATATTGCCTTTGCCTCTTTTCCGCGACCGTATTCCGGTGATAGTGGATGAAGTGACAACTCTCTGCGGACCAGGTGAACTTATAGATGTGGTGATCACTGAAAGGGGCATTGCCATTAATCCACTGCGTAAAGATCTGATAAAGAAGATGAAAGGGAGCGGATTGCCTCTGAGGAGCATTTCAGAGCTCAGGGACGAAGCAGAACGGATCTGCGGCAAACCCCAAAAACCACAGTTTGACGATAAGATTGTCGCAGCTATTAAATGGGTAGATGGGACAGTTATCGATGTTGTAAGAAAATTAAAGACAAGTCAGTAGTTATATGGAGAGATATAAATGCCAGATCTGCGGTTATATTTACGATCCTGTTGAGGGTGATGCGGAGCAAGGTATTAAACCAGGCACTCCTTTCAGTGATCTTCCTTCCGATTACGGATGTCCCGTATGCTTTGCAGGGAAAGATGATTTTTTCAGCTGCGATTAGTCTTTTTGTTCACTTCCGGGGAATATTGTCCAGAACATCAAGAAGAAGGTCCCAGAACATCTGGGCTGTCCGGATCTCGATTTTTTCTTCAGGTGTGTGGGCGCCCCTGATCGTCGGACCGAATGATATCATATCTATACCTTTGAATTTCTCAAATATAAGTCCACATTCCAGACCTGCATGTATGGCTCTTACCTGGGGCTCTTTCCCAAAAAGTCTCATGTAAGAGTTCCTTGTTATATTCAGGATCTCTGATGACATATTTGGCCTCCATCCCGGGTATCCTGCTGAGTGTTCGACTTTTGCCCCGGCCAGCTTCAGACAGGTCTCTACCATAGCTGCGACATCTCTTTTTGATGAATCGATGGAACTTCTCTGAGTAGTGACTATTCTGATAGTATTGTTCCCGACAAATTTAACCGAAGCAAGATTGGTTGATGTCTCAACAAGGTCATCCATCTCCTTCGACCAGGCAATCGGGCCATGAGGACAACAGGTGAGAGAGGAAAGCAGCTTATTCTGGTTAACCTTATCCATAACCTTCTTAGGCATTTCCACATCCCTGACAGAGATTTTGATCTCCTTTTCAATATGCCCCAGTTCATCAATCATCAGATTGTAAAAATCATTTGTCCAGCTTACAATTGAGCTTTTTGATGGCTTATCAGCGACAATGGTGGCAAATGCCTCCCTTGGGATTGCATTTCGAAGGTTGCCTCCGTCAAATGTGCTTAACGCTATTTTGTATTCGTTAGACAGGTTCCAGAGCAGCCTGTTCATAATCTTCACCGAGTTGCCAAATCCTTTATGTATCTCATCTCCCGAATGGCCGCCTCTTAGTCCGGTAACTGATATTTCAAGTGCGGTTGTACCTGATCCGGGGGAGAGCGATTTATAATTCATTTCCCCGACGGTATCTATTCCTCCTGCACAACCAATGTAGAGAATGCCCTCATCTTCAGAATCAAGATTGAGGAGAATCCGTCCTTCAAATAAGTCGGATTTCAGGCTTATTGCACCCGTCATTCCTGATTCCTCGTCAACAGTGAAGAGGCATTCTATCTTTCCTGTTCGTATACTTTTATCAGACAGGATTGCCATCTGAGATGCAATTCCGATGCCGTCATCAGCGCCGAGTGTAGTACCAGTGGCTGTTACCCATCCATCAACTATCCTTGGAAGAATAGGATCCTTTGTCCAGTCATGCGGGTGATCGGCGTTCTTTTCTCCGACCATGTCCATATGGCTCTGGAGAACCACAGTTTTGCGGTTTTCCAATCCTGGGGATGAAGGCCTGATAATCAGAATATTGCCAGCCTGATCCTCTTTAGATTCAAGATTATTTTCGCGTGCAAATCTGAGCAGGTATTCCCTGATCCTGGTCTCATTCTTTGAAAGTCTTGGTATGCTGCAAATATCCTCAAAATAGGCCCATACCAATTCAGGTTTCAACTCGGAGAATACGCTCATGCATCTTTTTTTGGCGGGAGCTAAGGTACTCATTTTTTTATTTACGGCATCATGTGGTTCAAAATAATAGATCAGGTTTTTGCTTGGCAAATTTTCGCTATTTTTACTGATGACTTCATATTGAAATTAATTTATTAGTTAGTTATGGCAAAACGTACAATTGTCGCTTTACCTGGCGACGGAATAGGAGCCGTTGTACTGGAACAGGCAATAAGAGTTTTGGATGCTGCCGGTTTTGAAGCAGAATATATTTATGGCGATATAGGCTGGGAATTCTGGCGAAAAGAGGGTAATCCTCTGCCTGAAAGGACATTGAAGCTTATCGGGAAACATAAAATTGCTCTCTTCGGAGCGATTACATCAAAGCCTAATGACGAAGCAAAAGCCGAGCTCGATCCATCATTACAGGGAAAAGGATATGTTTACTCAAGTCCTATTGTAGGTTTGAGGCAACATTTTAATCTCGACATATGTGTCCGGCCATGCAAATCATACAAAGGCAATCCCCTTAATTTTATCCGAAGGGGAAGAGGCAATACAATTGAGGAACCATTGGTGGATGTTGTGATCTTCCGGCAGAACACCGAATGCCTTTATTCAGGAGTGGAATGGACCAATCCTCCCGAGAATGTATATCAGGCGCTCCTCTCACATCCAAAGTTCAGGGAGAACTTCAGCAAAGTGCCTGTTGAAGAATTGTCAGTGTCAACCAGGATCTTTACCAGGAAAGCGACCGAAAGAATACTCCTGGCTGCTTTTGAACATGCAAAAAAACAGGGATACAAATCTGTAACTGTTTGTGAAAAACCAAACGTTATCAGGGAAACATCAGGACTCATGTGGAAGCTTGCTAAAGAGATCCAGAAAAACTCATTCCCTGGTATCAGACTTCTGAATACAAACATTGACGCCCAGATGATGTGGTTGACGAAAAACCCTGAAGAGTATGGGATCATTGTAGCCGGGAATATGTTTGGGGATATCGCTTCCGATGGCTTTGCAGGTCTTATCGGCGGGCTGGGATTTGCCTGCAGCGCCCAGTTCTCTGAAGACGGTATAGCGGTTTTTGAACCTACACACGGATCTGCCCCGAAGTATGCTGATTACAGGGTTTCCATCGTTAATCCGATTGCCATGATAGAGTCGGCCTGTATGATGCTTGATTATCTGGGTGAGAAGAATATCTACAACTCCATCCGCAAGGCTGTTGCAGATGTTATCCTGGAAGGGAAAGTCAAAACCTACGATATGATGAAGATGCAGGGCAAACCCGAGGTTCTGTCAAATGGTGCAGCCTCTACCATTGAGATGACAGATGCGATTATAGCAAAACTCAGTTAAAGCAATTGGCAAATGACTGAAACATTAAAAAAACTCTGGCCGGAACTTGAATGGATCAAAGATCTTTCATTGAGGGAAAAAACTGCGGCTACATGGCAGATGGCACTTGATAAAAGCGTGCTGAAGCCATCCGATCTTGAAACAATACCTTTCACACTTCTCTGTGGTCCCGATCTTAAAGTGAGTTTTATGGCTCATAAGAGATGTGTTGTTCATCTTGCTAAAGAGTGCGGTGAAAAGATGAACACTTTTTTTGGACAGGAGTTGCCTGTGAATATGGATGTCCTTATTGCCGGAGCCATGCTGGCTGATGTGGGCAAATTGCTTGAATATGAACTGGACAGCAATGGGAAGGCAGTTCAGGGCAGATACGGGCAGTATTTGAGGCATCCGTTCTCAGGAGTATCACTGGCCGAACAGTGCGGGATTCCCCCGGAGGTGTGCCATATCATAGCGGCTCATGCGCACGAAGGTGACCTCGTAAAAAGAACCACCGAGGCATATATTGTGCATCATGCCGATTTTATGGCTTTTGAACCGTTTAAGAAGAAATAGCCCCTATCCGAGTTTCATCTTCTCGACCTGCTCGATATTCCTCTCGTTTGTAACAGCCTTGGCTTCAGGAGTGTAGAGGAAATCAATCAGATCCTGGTACCTGTCCATGATCTTTCCTCTTACAATTTTCATGGTCGAGTTCAGGAGACCGTTTTCATCATTAAAGCCCTCTTCAAGAATCCCGATTGCCACCGGCAGCCATCTCTGCGGGAACATCCTGGCGTATTTTCCATTGGTCCTGTACTCATTTACTTCCGACTCAATAAGGTTCAGAACTGCCTGTTTCCCTTCGTCGGAATCGGCTGTAAGGTTTTTCTCCTCGAGAAACAGCTTGAGTGCATGCTGGTTAGGTACGATAAGACAAACGGTATATGGTTTCTGGTTGTTGTAGAGCATGCACTGGTCGATATATTTTGACTGTTCGGTGATAGCTTCCTCGATACCTTCGGGACTGAATTTCTCGCCATCATCAGCAATGAGTAGGCTCTTAAAGCGCCCCAGCACATACAGATAACCGTCTTTTGACATGTAGCCCATATCTCCGGTATGAAGCCAGCCATCCTTAATGGTATCCTTTGTTGCCGTTTCATTTTTCCAGTATCCATGCATTACATTCCCTCCCCTGATGACTATTTCGCCTTTTTCGCCGACCGGCAATTCTTTGCCATCTTCGTCACAGATCTTGAGATCCATGTTATTCACAAGAGGTCCTGATGATCCCAGCTTATGTTTTGCAGTTGAATTTGATGATATTACAGGAGAAGCCTCGCTCAGTCCGTATCCCTGGTACATCGGTATCCCCAGCGCATAGAAGAATCTCTGCAGTTCAATCTCCAGAAGAGCGCCTCCACCAACAAAGTAATCCAGTTCACCTCCGTAGGCTTCCCTTATTTTGCTGAAGATGATTTTATCAAAGAGATCCAGAAGGGGTTTCTTAAGCTTCTGAAGACCCTGGCCGCGGTTCCAGCCTTCCTTATTATATGAGTACTCCATTTTCAGTGCAAAATTGAAGAGCATTTCTGTGAGTTTTCCCTTTTCTTTAATGCCTTTTTCTATGTTCTTCCTGAAATTCTTTGCGATGGCAGGAACACTCATAAGTAAATTCGGTTTTATTTCCTTCAGGTTCACAGGGATGTTCCTGAGAGCCTCCATTGGAGTCTTTCCGCTCTTCGGTGCGGCTACGCTTGCACCCTTTCCCATAAATGCATAAATGCCGCAGGTGTGTGCAAACGAATGGTCCCATGGGAGGATAAGGAGTGTTTTATAGAATGGCGGTATATCCATGAGGCTGTATGCCTGGTATACATTTGTTACATAATTACCATGTGTAAGTATTATACCCTTCGGATCAGCAGTTGTTCCTGAAGTATAGCATATGTTTGCAAAATCAGAGGGGGAGATGCTCTTTAAACTCTCCTCAAATTTTGCCATATTGCCCGGTACTTCCAGCCATTCCCTTCCGATCTTTCGTATTTCATTGAAATGAATTTCATTCGGGGCATATTCTTCCTGTGTGTCAAAATGAATTATCTTCTCTATGGTTCTGCATTCCCCGACCACCTCTTTCACCTTGCCTGCCTGCCCTGAAGATGCCATTATCATTCTTGACTCAGAATGATTAACCCTGAACATTATCTCCTCAGGACTAAGCCTGATCGACAAGGGTACGTTCAGTGCACCTGCGTAAAGAATGCCCAGTTCTCCAATAACCCAGCTGTTGCGGCCTTCAGAAATCAGGCTCAGCCTGTCGCCTTTTTTTATCCCCAGGCACTTTAAACCGGCAGCAAGCTCATAAACCTGTTTCCTGGTCTCACCATAGGTTGTGCCTTCATACTTATCACCCGGTTTTTCCCACAGGTAAATATTGTTGCTGAATTTTTCTACACTCTCCTCAAAAAACTGGATTATTGATTTCATATATCCTGATAATTTTATTTGTGGACTATTTCCGTGTCTAATATACGAAATCCACAAAATTATCCTTCCCGGCTCTGTTTTAATTCTCATTTGGAATGATTTGTTATATTTTGTACCTTTGAGTGTTTGCCTGCATAAGGTATTGTTAAGCAGCTAGTTATCAAATAAATTCATATCGATATGAAACACATAGCAGCGATTATTCTCCTGGCTTTTATAGTAACTCTGCCCTCCTGCAAGTTTCTCAGGGAGAAAAAGATAATAGGCAGGAAGAAGACCGAGCTTGCCGAGAAGCTGGCAGAGCAGAAGAGGATCAGGATTGCTGATTCCCTCAGGGTTGTTCAGGAACGATTGAAAGCTATTGAAACCGCAAGGCTTGATTCTCTAAGACTTGCCGAGGAAGAACGGCTTGCACAGGCATCAAAATATAATATTGTTGTTGGTAGTTTTATTACCCCTGAATATGCCAGACAATGGGTAGATGAATATCGTACGCGGGGGTATGATGCAAAGATCATACAGATGGAAGGCAGCCGGTTTGAGCTTGTTGTAGCGGAGTCGTACGAAAGTGCAGGCAAAGCCGTTAAACGGCTTAATCAATTCCAGGATACAATACAGATTGATGCATGGATCTATAGAAAAAGGTAGTATCACACTGCGAAACTGCTTTTTTCCTATCTGAAAATTGTTTCTTCCCGGTCAGGCCCCACCGATACCATTGTCACAGGTACACCTGTCTGATCTTCAATGAATTTAATATATTGCTTCAGGCTTTCAGGGAGTTTGGCAAATTCCCTTATAGCTGAAATATCACCTTCCCAGCCGGGCAATTCAGTATATACCGGAACGACAGGGGAGTTGTCGAAAGGTATCTCACGGCACTCTTTTCCTTCAGAAAGATATGAAGTGCAGACTTTTACGGAGATGAAGCCCGATAACACATCGCTCTTCGTCATGAAGAGTTGGGTTACACCGTTTATCATTATTGCATATTTCAACGCCGGCAGGTCAAGCCATCCGCATCTCCGTGGTCGCCCCGTGGTGGCTCCGAATTCATGTCCTATCTCCCGGAGGAGGGAGCCGGTCTGATCATTGAGCTCGGTAGGGAAGGGGCCGCTTCCCACACGAGTGCAATATGCTTTAAAAATACCGAACACCTGACCTATTCTCTTTGGTGAGATGCCAAGGCCTGTGCAGGCGCCTGCACTGATAGTATTTGATGATGTCACAAAGGGGTAAGATCCGAAATCCACATCGAGCATTGTTCCCTGTGCTCCCTCTGCAAGCAGTTTCCTGCCTTTTGAAGTAAGTTCATGTATCAGGTACTCTGTATTCAGGATCCTGAATTTTTTGAGCATCTCGATGCCTTCAAACCATCCGGCTTCATATTCTTTAAGGTCGAACTTAAAATCATAATTCCTGAGTATTTCAAGATGATCTTTGAGATGAACATCATACAATTCCCTGAAATTATTACCGAGTATCTCTCCGACACGCAATCCGTTGCGTGCCACTTTATCGGTATAAGCAGGGCCGATACCTTTAAGTGTGGAACCTATTTTTGAAAACCCTTTGCTGGATTCATATGCTGAGTCAAGAATGCGATGGCCCGGTAAAATAAGGTTAGCTCTTGCCGAAATGATGAGTCTTTTTACGAGTTCATCAACCGGAGGCCCCAGCATTTCTATCTCTTTTTTAAATACAGCCGGATCAATAACAACGCCATTGCCGATAATATTGATCTTTTCCGGATGGAAAATACCGGAAGGGATCAGATGCAATACATGCTTCACATTATTGAATTCCAGAGAATGGCCGGCATTAGGACCTCCCTGGAAACGGGCAATAATATCATAATCCGGACTGATCGCATCCACGATCTTGCCTTTTCCCTCATCACCCCATTGCAGACCTAACAGTATGTCAATGTTCATATTACGTAATATCTTCCTTTAATTAAACAGTTAACAAGTTACAAAATAATTCAACCTGATTAACCCGGGTTTGACAATTGTTGATAAATGCTTTTAAATCCTTTAAAAGGGTCAATATTAAGGCTTTTTGCACAATATTAAATCTTTCGCCTTGTTATATAAATGTTATTTCTTAACTTTATTTTTAATAAACTCATCAATATTTAATTCATATGAAAAAATCAGTTTTGTTTCTTATAGCGGTATTGATAATCCTTACATCAGGATCAAAGACATTTGCCCAGGAATCGGCAGCCGAAAAGGACTATAAGTTCAACATCAAAACCAATCCCCTAAATGCACTTGGTGGCCCGTTGTATTTTGCATGGATTGTACCTCTGACTTCAGAGTATAAACTGAATTTTGAAGCCCGTACCTTTGAAAAGCAATCTGTACAGTTAAGCGGCGCTTTTCTCGGCAGCAGTCCTTTAATAACAAGCCTCGGTGATCTTGACAATGACACTTCGATTGTTTCAAGAGGTTTCAGAGTTCAATTCTGGTATAAATTTTTTCTCACAGATGAGATTGCTCCAAATGGTTTTTATGTCGGTCCTCATGTTTCATATGCGAGTGCAAAGGTTATGAATAGTGTGATACGAGACAATTATATAGCTGCCGGTAAATTTCAGGCTCATGTAGCTTTGGGTTACCAGTTAATAACCAAAGGAGGATTCGCCCTTGATATATTCACCGGGATCGGAGTTAAGAACAAATCATACGATTTTTCGAATCAGGGAACCGATGACTTCTTTGAAGATTTTGAACTTAAAAATAAATTTACTGTGAGTATTCCATTCGGTTTCAGCTTCGGATACGCATTCTGACGTGGATTATCCGAAATTAAAATAAAGAGGGTGTCTTAAAAGGGGCACTTTCTTTTTTATGTCTAAAACCCATCCCCCGTCCTCCCGCCGAAGCGGGACAAGCTCTTTCCCATTTTAACAACAATCCTCCTGTCATTCCGAGCGAAGCCGACGCAGGAGGCGAAGAGAGGAATCTCCAAGACTTTATACCGAATTAATTATGAGGCCTTTGTCAGAAGAAATCGTCCTGGAGCGAAGCCGACGCAGGAGGCGAAGAGAAGAATCTCCTACCTATAAACTGCGTTTTATTAAAAAATGTGTATAAAGGGTAGTTAAATGTAGGGGAAGGGGTGTAATAGCCTAATGGATAGATATTTATAGGGGTTACTTATTCTAAGACATGGGATACAGAGGCCTTTTAAGACAGCCTCTTTTGTTGGACTGTCTTATTTCTCCTTCTTTTTAACCTCCTTATGATTGCCATAGATATAAAGTGAATGGTAATGAGGAGAGAAGTGATTAAGCTCACAGGCTGTCCTGATTATTTCATTTATCCTCGGATCGCAGAATTCAATCACTTTTCCTGAATCGATATCGATCAGATGATCGTGCTGACTGCACTGGAAAGCTTTTTCAAATTGTGCGATATTCCTGCCGAACTGATGTTTTACCACAAGGTTGCAATCCAGAAGAAGCTCAATGGTATTGTACAATGTAGCCCTGCTTACTCTGTAATTCTTGTTCTTCATGAAGATATAGAGTGACTCAATATCAAAATGGCCTGGCCGTGAATAGATCTCTTCCAGAATAGCATACCTCTCCGGTGTCTTCCTGTGACCTTTATTCTCAAGATAATCAGTGAATATCTTCTTTACCGTCGTCTTTGTATCGTCACTAATCATATCTGGACTAATTAAAAATAAAGACAAAAATATGTCTTTTTTTGTATTAATAACTGAATGATGATAATAATGCGACAATTATTTCGAAAAATCTTCGACCCTCTTTACGTTTTCGATCCCTTTGATATTTGAAATCTTGAGAATCAGGTTGTTAAGGTCTTTGGTGTGATGTACATAGATATCAATAGTACCTTCAAAGATCCCGTTCTGGACAGAGATATTAATGTTTGTCATATTCACCTTGAGTTCAGAGGAGATAATATTTGTTATCTCGTTTACCAGCCCTATCCTGTCAATACCGCTCATCTCTATCCTGGCCAGGAATGAAACAAGCTTATGAATTGCCCACTTGACCGCAATTATCCTGTTACCCTCGTTTGACATTATCCTGATAGCAACAGGACATTTGGGTTTATGAATGATAATGGGTCCGTCCGGTGAACGGTATCCAAGAACTTCATCTCCGGGTATCGGATTGCAGCATTCGGCTATTTCGTATGATTGCTCAGCATTTTCAACATTCTCCCTCAGAAGGAATGGTACGTTTCTGTCGATTTTTTCGGTTTTATCCTGTTCCTCCCTGGTCTCTTTCTTTGATCCGATAAGCTTTAGTTCCCAGTATTTAATGACATTCTTGCCCGGAGTCTTGCGCACTATCTTTTTCAGATTATCAAGCTTGATAATTCCCAGTTCAATCCCTGAATAGAGTTCATCCTTATTGGGCACATCATAAGCCAGCATGAGTTTCCTGACCACTTCCGCGTTTGGGGAAACCCCAAGTTCCTTCAGTTTTGACTCAAGCAGTTCCATGCCTTTCTGAATGCGGTTTGTCGTCTCCGTTTTCAAAGCATCCTTTATTGCCTCCTTTGCTTTTGATGTCCTGACATAAGAAAGCCATTCCTTTTCCGGTTTTGCTATATCGGAGGTAATTATCTCGACCTGGTCGCCGCTCATGAGAACTGCGCTGATGGGATTCAGCTTGTAATTGATCTTGGCGCCGATAGCCTTGTTGCCTATTTCGGTATGTATCTCGTATGCAAAGTCAAGAGCCGATGCACCTTTTGGCAGACTGACAAGTGTGCCTTTGGGAGTGAATACCATTATCTCTGAAGAGAACAGGTTCATCTTGAACTCATCGAGAAATTCCATGGGATCTTCAAGAGGATTCTCAAGCATGGCACGGATCTTCTTGATCCATTTGTCGAGTTCATTCTCCTGCGCTGAGTCACCTTTGTATTTCCAGTGAGCGGCATAACCGCGTTCGGCTATTTCATCCATCCTGCGGCTTCTGATCTGTACTTCCACCCATTTCCCCTCGGGACCCATAACCGTGACATGGAGTGCCTCGTATCCATTTGGCTTGGGACGGCTTACCCAGTCACGCAGCCTGTCAGGCTTGGGAAGATAAGAGTCGGTTATCATTGAATAGATATTCCAGCACTGTGTTTTTTCAGGAATTCCGGGATCCGGTTCAAAAACAACCCTTACTGCCAGCACATCATATATTTCTTCGAAGGGGACATTTTTCGACTGCATTTTTTTCCAGATGGAAAAAATGGATTTTGGACGTCCGCTTATGTCGAACTGGGTTCCTGCTTTTGAGAGCTTATCTATTATCGGAAGAGAGAACTTGTTTATGAGTGCATAGAACTTCTTCTCGCTGTGCTTGAGCTTTGCGGATATTTCATCGTATATATGCGGCTGGCGGAATTTGAAACTTAGATCCTCGAGTTCGCTTTTTATCGCATATAGTCCCAGGCGATGAGCAAGTGGCGCATATAGAAAGATTGTCTCCCCGGCGATCTTCATTCTCTTGTGCTCGGGCATCGAATCGAGGGTCCTCATATTGTGCAGGCGATCAGCTATCTTAATGAGGATCACTCTCATATCATCGGAAAGAGTCAGCAGCATCTTCCTGAAATTTTCAGCCTGCATGGATGCCGTATTCTCCTTATTATATGTGCCTGAAATTTTTGTAAGTCCGTCGATCAGGGAAGCTATTTTCGGACCGAAATCCCTTTTAACATTGTCAAGTGTGTAGTCGGTATCTTCGACAACATCATGGAGGAGAGCCGTTATGATGGATTTTGCACCAAGGCCGATCTCCTGGTTGACGATCTTTGCTACTGATATGGGATGAATAATGTATGGTTCTCCCGACTTGCGGCGCATGTTCCAGTGAGCATCATTAGCAATCCTGAAAGCCTTGTCAATCACCTCCCTGTCACCAGGTTTATTGCACCTTATGAGATTATTTACAAGAGAATCATATTCTGCCTGAATAAGTTTTTTATCCTCCTCATCAAAAAAATCCTTGTTCCCCATAAATCATTCCGAAACAAAACTGTCCAGTTTACAAATATAGCTTTATTCGGTTAAACTTTATCCAGGCGGCCTGCTTGCTTTTATCAGAGATTGTGCTTTAAAGTCACCGAACCGGTTCTGATTATCTCTTTACCGGATGGTGACTTTACATTCAGAAACCACAGATAGACCCCCTCGGGCTGGGGCTCACCATGCCTCGTGCCATCCCACGCTTCATTGAAATCTGTTGTCTCGAATACGGCTCGTCTTTTCAAATCAGTGATTACCAGCTTAAAGGAAAGGGGCATAAAAGAGAGGAACGGCTTGAAGAGGTCGTTCACTGAATTATTGTCGGGAGTAAAGATGGTAGGAACAGTTATTCTTTCAGTAACAGGAATGCATATAACTGACGAACTGCTTGTCCCATTTTCCGTATGGGGATTTGATGCTTCCATGGCCCTGATCATAAAGCATATATCTCTTAGTGTTGCTTCGTACATCAGGTCTTCATATCTGAGGGTAATTGTAGTATCGTTCCCGAGGATTGTATATCTTTCTTCAAGCTCGGTTCCGGTCATTATGAACAGCTTATATGAATCATTGATTCCTCCCCAGTTCCTGTACTTGTTCCAGGATAATATTATTTCTTCTTCGGTTTTGTCTGCGGAAAGAACAATATTTGATGCGATGTTCGAGATCATTATTGAAATATTGCAATTATTCAGAGCCTTGAGCCTGTAGAAGTTTACCTTGCTGACATCTGTTCTGCTGTCAGAATATAAGGTCGTGCCGCTGAGGTTGTTAAACGAATATATCTGTTTGAAATCTCCATCATAACCTGTCTTTCTCTCAAGACTGTAAGTTCTGATCTCCGACAAGGGATCGATCGTGAATGATAAAATGATCTCCTTATAAGGATCTACTGTAGCATAATCGGCATTTATCCATTCGGGAGGCCTCTGCATTTTTGTAAGTATACATGTTTTGTTTGATCCTGAAAATGATCCGCCTGAAAGACTGGCCTTTAAATAAAAGCAGTACTGCGCTTCGACTTCAAAATCATTAATAATAATAGTGGTTTTATCAGGGGTAGCCTGTGATGCTTCTGTGAGAGTACCACCGTTTATTGAGCAATACAATGAGTAACCAAGGACCACCCTTGGTACCGATGAATAACTGTTCCAGCTGACGGTAATTCGCTTGTTGCATGTATCTATCTGTGCGGCCGTATGAATAGTATTCAGCTCGTTCGATAAAGGGCTTATATTACCTGCTGTGTCGAGTGCTGCCACAACAAAAGATTCGCTGTAGTAGCTTGATCCTGATTCCCGGTATAAATAACTGTCTGCCGCCGGATTATCGATAGTATCGAGTTCATACCCTTCACCATTCTTGAATAGGTATATCACATAACCGGATACATCGGATGAAGTACTTTTAGTCCACGAAATCTCAACATTGCCGGTAAGGTGATCCACTGAAACAAGATCCAGAACGGGGCTTGCAGGCGGATCCAGATCAACCTGGGCATACATCCTTATGGCTGAAACCATCAGGATTATGGCGGTATGTGAAAATCGCATCACCAATCAAAAGTAATGTTTTTATATTTGCATAATTATGTCTATAAACAGGTTTTTCAGGAAGATATTTCATCC
>JALONV010000159.1 GCA_025454755.1 Bacteroidales bacterium
CTTACGGGCATTGAAACAAAACATACCTTGCTGATAGCAGATGCATGTTTCAGCGGAGCTATTTTCAGAACACGGGCTGCATTTGCAGAGATTCCCCAGGGTATACAAAAATTATATGAGATCCCGAGCAGAAAAGCCATGACGAGCGGAATCTTTTCCGAGGAGGTCCCGGATGAAAGCGAGTTTATAAAATTTCTTGTTAAGAAACTTGATGAAAACAAAGAGAGCTTTCTTCCTTCCGAAATTCTGTTCAGCAATTTAAAACCTGCTGTAATGAGTAACAGTTCAAATATCCCTCAATACGGAGTTATTCAGAATGTAGGCGATGAAGGAGGCGGGGATTTCATCTTTGTACATAAATAAGATGCGGACCTTCCGTTCCGCATCTGTCAACTTAAATGCAGGATCCCATTTAGGTGAAGACATAACCTGTAAAGGTTAGGTGAAGACATAACCTGTAAAGGGTTCCATTATTTTTTCTTTTTACTTCTTTTAATTTCTTTCCTTGTGATATCCAGAAGCTCATCAAGCTCCTTCATTGAGAGGTCCTTTTCTCTGGCAAAGAATGATGCCATCGCCGGAAAAGAATTGTCGAAATATCCTTCGAGCAATCCGAAAAGTTGTTTCTTCGAATATTCGCTTTTTGAAACCAGGGGATAATAAAGGTGCACATTGCTGAAAGCCTTGTGACCTATAAAGCCTTTCTTTTCGAGCACTCTTACCACCGTTGATACGGTATTTCTTGCAGGTTTGGGATCATCGAAGCGGTCGCGGATATCCTTTACCAGTCCATCTTCAAGATCCCAAAGTATCTGCATAATCTGTTCTTCTGCCTTGGTTAGTTGCATAATATTATGTTTAAAGGCTTCGGGTGACAGGCGTCAGGTGAAAGATATCCTTTCCCTGATGCCCGATGCCCGTGGCTCGTGGTCTGTTTTCTGTAAAGTTATGACTATTTTTATAGTCGTGCAAATATTCTTTAATAAATTTGACTATATTTTTAGTCGGAAGGCAAGCATATGTCTCCGAATTGAAAATAACCAAGGAGATTCCTCATTTCGTTCGGAATTGATATGTGTTAAGCATTGTTAATACACTTTAAAAGAATCGATCAATTGCCACAATAAAGGTTATTTTTTCCTTAATTTGCAATTGATTTAAAAACTCTGATCAAATGAAAAAATATATTACTCTTATCCTTGTCTGTGCTTTGTCACTTTTGACGGCACTTCCTTCCTTCTCGCAGAAGAAACCAAATAAACTTACCGGCAAGGAGAAAAAAGCCGGATGGGCACTATTGTTCAATGGTAAGGACTTTACCGGCTGGCGACAATGCAATGGGACTGAAATGCCAAAGAACTGGACAATTGAGGATAATGCGATGAAGGTTTATACAGGTGAAGGCAAGAATCCCGGCCAGGGCTCCGGAGGTGACATTATTTATGCATCCCGGAAATTCAAAAACTTTGAACTTTCAATCGACTGGAAGGTCTCGGAAATGGGAAACTCAGGTATCTTCTTCAATGTAAGGGAGGTCCCGGAGAAACCTGTATATTATGCCGCGCCGGAGGTCCAGGTGCTCGATAATGTAAAAGCAACAGATAATAAAATTGACAGCCATCTTGCCGGATCCCTTTATGATATGCTTCCTGCCGATCCTGCAACCGTGAACCCTGCCGGAGAATGGAACAATATAATAATCAAAGTGCTGGACGGCAAGGTAACACATATTCAGAACGGAGTTAAAGTTGTTGAATACGAGCTCTGGACGCCAAAGTGGGACGAGATGGTTGCAAACAGTAAATTCAGGAGTTTCCCTGGATTTAGTGAAGGAATAGCCAGGGAAGGATATATTGCTCTTCAGGATCACGGATATGCAATCTGGTTCAGAAATATCAAAATAAGAGAGCTTTAAACAAAAAAAATTTACAATCCCCTGGAATCTTTTCATGATATGAACTGTCTCTTGCTATATAAACCGATTCTTTTATAATGAAGAAAACAGTCATTATTACTATTGCCGTTGCATTGTTTGCGGTTGTGGCTCTTTTTGTCTTTAATAAGATCTTCTCTAAAAAAGATAAGGAGAATTTGTTTGCTGAAGCACAGCGGGGATTGTTCGAAATTACTGTTTCAAATTCCGGAGAACTCCTTGCTGAGAAATCTATTGATATCAGAGGGCCGGAACTTGAGCAAACATCGGCTGAAGGAAGCAGCCAGCAGGGCGGTCAGCGCGGCAGACAGGGCAGTGGTCGGAGTATGATGGGCGGTGGCATGGGTGGACATTTCCATATGCAAGATTTCAAAATCACCGATATTGTACCTGAGGGAACATTGGTAAAACAGGGCGATTATATAGCCACACTTGACAGAACTTCTTACGATAACACACTTAAGGATGCCATTACGTCACTCCAATCACTTCAGAGTGACCTTGAAATGAAGGTTCTTGATACTGCAATGTCGCTCACAACGCTCAGGGATGAAATTAAAAATCAACGATATACCGTGGAGGAGGCAAAAATAACACTTGAACAGTCTAAATATGAACCCCCCGCCACAATAAGAAAAGCAGAACTGGATCTTAATAAACA
>JALONV010000092.1 GCA_025454755.1 Bacteroidales bacterium
ATCCCTCACCACCGGTTCCGTATTTTATTCAGTTGAATACAATAAACCTTATGCAGAATTATCTTACGGCATTGAGAATATATTCAGGTTCCTGCGCGTTGACCTGGTACATCGGCTGACATACCTCGAAAATCCTGGTTCACAACGTTTTGCCGTGAAAGTCAACGGCGTATTCAGGTTTTAGACCTGAGTATGAAAAGACGGTTTGAAGTTACTTTGGAACTTTCAGAGACATCTATGCTCAATCCATTTCTTTCTGCAAATTCATTGATCTTCTTTCCTGAGAAGAAAAACAGCTTTTTGTTCAATGATTTATTATAGCCGAAACGGGTAGAGAAAAACTCTGTATAACGTGTCCGGAAATGCCTTTTCTCCAGGTCCTTGTCTGCATCACGTATTATTATGATGCCTCCCGGATTAAGCTGTGCCGAGCACGAATTAAGGAGCTTTTCCTGACTCTCAGCAGGCATATAGTGAAGGACATCACTTAACAGAAACACATCAGCATTTGGATAATTATATTTAACGGCATCGGCAGCAACGAAGCTTATCCTTTCGTTCCTGGAAATACAATTGTTTGCCAGTTCAATTTTGTCAGAGTCGTAATCAATGCCAAGGATATTTCTATCCTCCGAAGTAAAATTCAGCATGTAGGAAATTGCACCATAGCCGCATCCGATATCCACTATCTCTGCTCTGCGGGGAACGATGTCATTTATATAATTATAGTTGTCTAGAACAGGGCCTTTATATATGTAGTTACGAACCAGCTTCTTCCTGAAATAATCGGGAGTCTCAAGCCCTGTTTTCATCTTCTTATATTCTTCCCTGCAGAATTCCAGAAGGGTTTTTGTACGCTCGTGATAGTCGTTGCCGATGCTGATGTCTTCAGCCCTGAACCGGGGACATATTTTAATAGTGATGCTTCCTTTCTTCAGGTGGTTCTCACCTTTATTCATACAGTCTCCTGCACCGTGAATTATAACAGGTATGATATCGAGGTTGAGCTTCTCAGCCAACAGGAATGCACCTTTATGGAATCTGTGGATCTTCCGGTCAGGAGATCTTGTACCTTCAGGGAAGACAAGAATTGAGAATCCTTCCTCTGCTTTCTTTTTCAATTTGTCGATCAGAGGCTCAAATCCATGAGTGACAGGATAAAAGTTGAGATACCTGATGTAAAGCATGTATACAGGATTATTCCACACCCAGTTTGTGGTAAGGATTATGACTTTTGGGCTCAGCATCATCATCAGAGGCAGGTCTATATGCGACTGATGATTAGCAATAATAATGGCAGGTTTGCTGAAATCTTCTCCACTCTCATTGATTATTTTCTTTTTAATCGTTATCATGATGAACCCCGAGGCCTTCATTGATGTGCAAAGAACCTCGTGAAGGAACTTCTTCTTTACCTTAGTTGTAACTGGCAGAGGTACTACAAGGAAGAGGATCAGATTCAATATAAGAGAAAGAACAATTGCTCCTGTGAGAACAAAAACTGTCATAATGATATCTGTAAGTGTTACCGGGAGAGCCCTTGGTTTTCCCTTTTTACTTATAAGCCAGTGAAAAAACACTGGTTCGAAAGTATATGAGATGAGAACAACTGACAGCAATCCTATAATTGAAATAAGAGCAATGGAATTGAGTGCCGGATGTTTTGCAAGGATCAGGACACCTGTGCCTGAGATTGATATCATTACCGAGATCAGGATGCAGGTTTTGTACGACAGAAGGTTTTTGTTGTCGCTCTTGAAACCCTGCACCAGCCCCTGCATTATATATATACTGTAGTCGATACCCAGACCGGTGATGAATGATGAGATTATGATATTGAATATATTGAATTTTATTCCCGTGATACCCATTATGCCAAGAGTCCATATCCAGCTCAGGAAAATGGGCACGAAAGTGATGAAGCCGAGTTCAAAACGGCCGAAAGCAATTATCAGGATTACCAGGATGAGTGACAGGCTGACATTGGCTATGAAATTGAAATCTTTTCCAAGGGTTCCGACCATGCCTGACAGCACTGATTTCCTGTCCATTAAAACAATTCCGCTGATGTTATTCATTTCCGTTTCGACAGCCTCTTTATTCATGTCGTCTACCTTGATCTCGGAAACGATTGTCGCAAAGCCTGCAGCAGTGCTGATATTATTCGAATAGAAGTGATCCTTCAGCAGCTTGAAATCTGACGAATCAACAACTGTATATTCCCTGTTTATAAGATTATAAAAGTCGCCGAACGAACTGGTTTTAAAGCCTGTTGCAGATGCCGACCTTTCGAAGTCCGAAATGAAGGTTTTCTTTCTTTCGCCGGTCCAGAATGCATTCCACCGGTTTATCCTGGCCTTCTGCAGCGAATCGGAATAGAGGAGTGCACCGGGTGAGCTGAAGCTTTTTATCCTTTCTTCTTGCAATAATCCGTTCCCTGCCTTGACCAGTTTTTCATTATTCCTGAGCGCTTCCTGGAGATCTGCACCCTGTGCAACAACAAAGACAGAATTCAGCTTGTAGTTATTTATCCTGTCCAGGTTTTCTTCAGCCTTTGACAGTTCTTCGGAAACATAATTCATCTTCATCATGTCGCTCTCAAATCCCACCTTTCTGACGTAGATGCTTGTTACGACTGTTACGATCACCATGAATAACAGCAGTAATCTGTTCTTATGAAAATCGTAGTTAGTGATCCTGTCGAGTATGCGTTCCAGGTAATTCTTCTCTTCAGTCTCATCTTTTTCCGACTTGGTTATGTCGAGGATATGAGGCAGAACGACCATAGTGAAAAATGATGCGGTAATAACGCTTATTGCAGCAAGCATCCCGAGCTCATGAAGCGATTCGGACGATACGAAAACAAGGCTGAGGAATTCGAACGCTGTTGCAAAGCCACAGACAATTATCGGGAAAGAAACATCCTTGATGGTTGTAATAATGTTGTGCTTGTGTTTGTAGTGGGTGGTTATATGAAGCGCATAGTCGACAGTTATGGCCATGATAACGGTGCCAATGCTGAGAGATATGATAGAGATCTTTGCCTGGATCAGGAAGATCACAGCCAGTGCAATAAGACCACCGAATATTGCAGGAAGAAAAATGAAAGGGAATAGTTTTTTCTTCTTTATTGAAAAAGTGATAATCAGCGTCAGGAGGATGATCGTTATAGAAAGGGTAAGTCTTATATCTTTCTTTAAACGTTCGGCATTTCCAACAGCCACCACGGCTGATCCGAAATATTCAATATTTACCCTGTTATTGCTTTCTCCTTCAATCTTTTGAACTGCTGTGTCGAGCAGTTTAACAAGTTCTGTATTTTTTGAGGTGGCACTTGAGGGGAATGCCGTGGTGATGAACATCAGCAGATGCTTCTTGTCCCTGGAAAAGACAGCTCCATCAATGATCAGGTATCTGTCATCGTTCTGGAAAGCGGCAAATTTCCTGGTTGCCAGTCCTGTAATCCCGACCGGATCGCGGACAATCATTTTCTTCATCGCAAAGCTGGCAGGGGAGAGGAGCGTTCCATAGCTGCTTTTCAGCGACTCACTGACACTCTCATAAGAGGTCATGTTTTCAAGAGAGGCATAATCGCTATCTTCAAGAAAAACAGGCAGGTTTCTGGCAGCGATATCGAAAATATCAGTCATTATATTACCTGATATCCTGAAAGTTATGTTGCTGATATATTGACTGAATGAAGCACTGCCCAGAATGTCGCTAAGCTTCCCGGCCGTGGATATGAGTTCTTCAGTATCAGACAGGGCTGATGTGTCTGCAAGGGAAACATTTAATACGATCCTGTCGAGGATCTTTGATTGTTCGACTATCCTGGTAATGCCTGCCTTATTATCGACACCTGATATCATTTTTGTAATGTCTTCCTCGAACCTCAGACGCGATGCGAGGAAGCCGGCAGCCAGGAGGATAATAACGATAAGGGAGAAGAATAATATCCTTTTATTTCTGAAGAAATCGTACAGCAAAAGAAAGAATCCTTCCATATACTACTTTTTGACCATCCGTTTTTTTCTGAAGATTTTCAGGATGACAAATGTAATCAATCCTAATGCTATCCCAAGGACAACCGAAAGAACGATGCTGCCAATAATGTATTGTAATAGATTTGTCTCAAACGACTTTACGGACAGGTTAGCACTGAACTTGATATTGCTGCCGGTACCCATAACAATACCTCCGGTCACATAGCTGAGGTATAATAATATAGGAATGTTTGGAGGGATGCTGATATTAGCGGCAACTGCAGTGATAAGTTTACTGAGCCTGAAGAGGTGTGCGAGTGCAATAGCAAGCACCAGCTGGAAGCCCCAGATCGGCAATATCCCTGTAAATATGCCAAGAGCAACAGCAAGTGCTATCTGCAGGTTGGAATCCTCAGTAAGCAAAATGTTTTTGTTGATAAACTCCCTGACATTCTCCCTGGTCAGGTATCTGATGAAGTTAAATGGTTTAATGTAAATAATGGCAATCAGGACAAGGATGGTGTTAAGAAGGCTAATCCTCACAAAATCCCTGAAGGGTCTGAAATGGCTTACTCTTTCTTCACGGGGAGGATAATAGACCTGTATGGGAGCACTGGTGACATTTATTCTTCTCCAGGCTGCCCTGACAAGTATTTCAAGCTCGAACTCATATTTCCGCGTAAAGAATTTCATATCCTTTATGAGGTCGAGAGGGTAGAGCCTGAACCCGGTCTGGGTATCTGTCAGCTTAACTCCTGTAAGAAACCTGTACCAGAAATTTGAAAAGCTGTTGGCGAACCTGCTTCCGCGGGATAATTTTTGCGGATCCAGGGTTCTGGCTCCTACAATAAGGGCATCAGGTTCCTCTTCTATCTTGTTTAAGAATACTCCGATATCGGAAGGATAATGCTGTCCGTCGGAGTCGATGGTGATGGCATAATTGTATCCTTGGGAGATGGCAGCCCTGAATCCCTGCCTGATGGCATATCCTTTTCCACGGTTGGGAGAATAGGAAATAATTTTCAGCTGGCTGAATTTACTGAGCAGTGATGATGTATTGTCAGTTGATCCGTCGTTAACAATTATTATATCCTTTGTGAACCTGAGCACATCGGATATAACTGCTTCCAGTGACTTGTCGTTGTTATATGTGGGAATTATGACACAGTATTTCATTCCCTCCAATCCTTCCTGTTATATAAAATTGTGTATCCCCGAAATACTGATCAGATAACTTTGCAATTAAAATCTTCTGTGTGATACAGGTTTATGGAATGACATGTTGATGCCTATCTGTCCTCCGGTATAATTCATATCAAGACGTGATCCGGCAGAGTTCACTCCAAGGGTCTTTGCAACATTAAATGCCAGGACGGGTTGCAGGTTAAAGCTCCCGAACTGCATATCATATCCAAGTTGAAACCTGAATCCGAGATCATTACCCTCGTAATCCGCTGGTCCGTCACTTTCTGTAAATTTTAACATATGATACTGAAGTCCACCACCAATAAAAAAAGCAGTCTTACCTGATAATCCTGTGGGAATAAAGAAGTTAGCCAGAACGCCGGGAGAGACACGGGTGAAGTAGAAATTCTCAGCTCCAATTACAATTTTAGGCGAAATTGCATATACCAGGGTGGGAGACACATCTACCCATCTTGTTTTGAAATTTAGAAATGCCGAGACTTCTTCATACATGAAAAGGTCAGTACTGCCAAGGAGTATAGTATATGAGCTTAATGCACTGGCAATATAGTTATTTACTGCCTCGGGACTGAAAACTCCAATATTGATGCTTATTCCGGGTCCAAAAGCGAATTTCTTAAAATCCTGGCCGTTCATCGTAGCCGATGAAAGGCTGAATACAAGTAAAATCAGGATAAGTGTGTTTCTGGTTTTTGACGCGATTCGGATGTTTCTAATTGTTGGTTTCATAATCAGGTTATTTTTGTGGAACTGCAAGTTAACGAAAAAAACAAACAAAAAAAAGACATGTAATTCTTACACTATTGTTCATGATATTTTGAATTTTTCTTAATTTGCACGGATTTTTAACAAAACTCCTGATCGCAGAATTTTCATTTTATATAAGTTATTCATAATGTTGACAATAGGGGAACGGGCTATTACTGTTGATGATTTTCGGCAGATCGTAATTAATGAGGAAAAGATAACTGTAGCCACAAAGGCAAAAGAGCGAGTGAAGAAAAGCTATGGTTTTCTTGAATCGTTTCATAAGGACAAAATAATCTACGGCATAAACACCGGTCTTGGACCGATGGCCCAGTACAGGATTGATGATAACGACCGTATAAGTCTTCAATACAATGCCATACGAAGCCATGCGTCAGGCAGCGGACAATCTGTCGATCCTGTTTTTGTGCGGTCAGCAATGGTTGCTCTTCTGAACAATCTTCTTCAGGGCCATTCCGGAATTCATCCGGAAGTCGTTGATCTGATCAGCGAGATGATCAACAGGAAGATCACACCCATTGTCCCTGAACATGGAGGTGTAGGTGCCAGCGGCGACCTCGTTCAGCTTGCACATATAGCACTTGCACTTATCGGAGAAGGTGAAGTGATCTGCAATGGCAGGTTAATGCCGGCAGGCAAAGCATTTAAAGAGAACAAGCTCAAACCGGTTTCCGTACATATACGTGAAGGGTTATCGCTTATCAACGGAACATGCTTCATGACGGGAGCAGGCATAATTAACCTTATCAATTCAAAAAATCTTTTGTCGTGGTCGCTGATGGCAAGCACCGTGATTAATGAGATTGTGAATTCTTTCGACGACAGTTTTTCCAAAGAGCTGAACCAGGTCAAACTGCACAAAGGCCAGAATAAAATTGCCCGGGCAGTGAGGAAAGTTCTGTCCGACAGCAAGCTGGTCCGCAAGCGGGAAGATCATCTGTATAACGGCAATCATTATAATACCCAAAAGATCGCCGATAAGGTGCAGGAGTACTATTCCCTGAGGTGCATTCCACAGATACTGGGGCCGATACTTGAGACTATTGATCATGCTGAAAAGGTACTGCTTAACGAAGCCAATTCTTCATGCGATAATCCTGTAATTGACCATGTGAACAGGAACATTTATCATGGAGGGAATTTCCATGGCGATTATGTCTCTTTTGAAATGGACAAGCTGAAGATAAGTATGACCAAACTTTCGATGCTTATAGACAGGCAGATAAATTTCCTGATGAATGATAAACTGAACAATATCCTGCCTCCCTTTGTTAATCTGGGAAAACTGGGAGTAAATTTTGGAATGCAGGGTGCACAGTTCACGGCAACTTCAACAACGGCAGAGAACCAGTCGCTTTCATTTCCGAATTACCTGCACTCCATTCCGAATAATAATGATAACCAGGATATAGTAAGCATGGGAACAAATTCCGCACTCATGGCAAAAAGGGTGATCGACAATACTTACCAGGTGCTGGCGATAGAGGTGCTTAGTCTCGCCCAGGCGATTGACTACCTGAAGATTAAGAGCCGGTTGTCGTCGAGGAACAGAAAGATATATGATCAGATAAGAAAGATCGTTCCGTGCTTTAAAGAGGATACCGTAAAATACTTGGAGATAAAGGAAATTAAAGATTACCTTTGCACCCAATTTATTGATATTTTAGATTGAGAGTTTTTGTTTAGCCTGACTTATAATGAAATATGCATTGGTAACAGGAGGTTCAAGAGGTATCGGAAGAGCTATTTCCGTTAAGCTGGTATCTCTGGGATATCATGTTCTTGTCAATTACAAGTCAAACGAAAAAGAAGCATTGCGTACACTTGAACTTATCGGTGAAGCTGGTGGATCAGGTGAACTTTTAAAGTTTGATGTTTCAGATAATCAACAGGTTGACGCCGCTGTAAATAAATGGTCTGAGGAGCATAAGGAAGATTACATTGAGGTTCTTGTAAATAACGCTGGCATAAGGAAGGATATCCTTCTTATGTGGATGGAAAACGCTCACTGGAGAGAAGTCTTAGATACCAATCTTGACGGATTTTTCTATGTTACAAGGGCTCTTCTAAAAAATATGCTGGTAAACAAATATGGACGAATAA
The DNA here is from genome assembly GCA_025454755.1 of Bacteroidales bacterium. Taxonomy (GTDB): domain Bacteria; phylum Bacteroidota; class Bacteroidia; order Bacteroidales; family VadinHA17; genus LD21. The sequence continues at coordinate 8,061 of JALONV010000092.1, forward strand.
TAAATATTGTATCATTATCAGGAATTAAAGGTCTTCCGGGACAGGTGAATTATTCAGCGGCAAAAGCAGCGGTCATCGGAGCAACAAAAGCACTGGCCCAGGAGATTGGGAAAAAGAATGTTACTGTAAATGCCGTTGCACCAGGGTTTATCAAAACCGACATGACGAAAGATCTTAATGAAAGTGAATTGAAAGGCATGATCCCGCTGAACCGCTTGCATCCGGGAATTCATCATATGTTACCGGTGAGGTGATTTCTGTAAACGGGGGATTATATACATAATATCAGGATTGCTATAATACTATGAACAGGGTAGTAATTACAGGAACAGGGATTTATTCTTCAATAGGCAGGAACCTTGATGAAGTCAAAGACTCCCTTTTCAACGGACGGTCAGGAATTGTGCTTGACCCCGAGAGAAAAGAATTTGGCTTTCAGTCATGCCTTACCGGAAAATTGGAGCGTCCCCAGCTCAAGGGCATTCTCGACCGCCGCTCAAGAGTATGTATGCCGCAGCATGCAGAGTTTGCATATATGTCTACCGCTGAAGCCCTTAAAATGGCAGGA
>JALONV010000093.1 GCA_025454755.1 Bacteroidales bacterium
CGAAGGGGTGTTGCTTGTTGAACGTGACTGGATGAAGAAGCGTACATACAACCGCGGTGAAGACCTTACCACGAAAGCCGATGATGAAATATGGGTAACAGGAAGGGCAACAGTTACCAGAAATGGAAAGGAAGTGAAAAAGGAGATTACTGTTCCTTTATACAGAAAGCCGACATGCCAGCATTTCCAGAGTGGTATTATTGCAACTTTTATTAATAAAGAAAAGATCAATGAGCTAAACTATGGAGAAGGTGAATGCGATAACATAGCAACATGGACCAATAAACAGGGTACCGTAAAAGAAATCCTTCTGAAGAGCTGGGTTAATTACTATGCAGTTAAGCCCTGAGACAGGAGATAAAGACACGGGCTGCAGTGTCAATCATCAAATAAAGTTGTTGTCAGATATTTTTCTCCTCTGTCGGGGAATATTACAACTATTACTCCTGACTTTATTCTTCCTGCTATTTCAATAGCAGCAAACATGGCAGCCCCACTGCTCATACCAACAAATATCCCTTCCTTCCTGATAATCTGTCTTGTCATTTCAAAGGCATCTTCTGTTTCTACCATCACAGTTTCATCAATTGAGGCAGGATCATAAATTGTCGGAACTATGGCTTCTTCCATGTTTTTCAAACCCTGTATATAGTGTCCTTTTACTGGATGTGCACAGACTATTTTTATTCCGGGTTTGTTTTCCTTCAGTGTTTTCCCGACTCCCATAATTGTTCCAGATGTTCCGATTGCCGAGACTAAATAATCAATCTTGCCGTTTGTCTGTTTCCATATTTCTTCACCTGTTGTTTTGTAATGTGCGATTTTATTATACCTGTTTGAAAACTGATCAGGCATGAAATATTTTTCAGGATATTCATTGACCAGTTCCCTTGCTTTCACAATTGCCCCATCCGTCCCAAGCATCGCATCAGTCAATGTAACTTTTGCACCAAAAGATTCAATCATTTTTATTCTTTCAATAGAGACAGCCTTGCTCATAACAATCTCGACATCATACCCTTTAACTATTCCAATCATTGCCAGAGCAATACCTGTATTGCCTGATGTCGGTTCAATTATAGTCTTCCCTTTTATTAAATTACCTTCAGCCTCTGCCTGTTCTATCATCCTGAGGGCGATTCTGTCTTTTATGCTCCCTGTTGGATTAGAACCTTCAATTTTAGCATACAAATTAACACCCGGATTTGGATTTATTCTATTAATCCTTACCAGAGGAGTATTACCAATCGTCTGTAAAATATTATCATATATCATATAATTTATTTTAAAAATTAAACATTTTCAATACGGGCAATTCATTTGGAAAGGCATTTTTCATATGACGTTACCACTCCTTTTATTAAAGAAGAACTGAATCCGTTATGTTCCATCTCATTTAATCCAACGATTGTACATCCCCTGGGTGTTGTTACCTTATCGATCTCAAATTCAGGATGCTGCTTATTCTCTATCAGCAATTCTGCAGCGCCTCTGACAGTCTGGTTAACAATAGCATTTGCAGTCTTGCTGTCAAAATGTATATGCTATACCACAGGCTCCGAGTATTGTTGCAGAATCCATTAATTCTTCCCCGATAAACATTGAAGTTCCTAATAGTGTAAACAGTGAACTGACCTTTTCACATTCCCTTTTACTTGCGTGGTCATAGCAGATACACGATATTGAACCGCCGACCGATGCAGAAATATTTGGCATTACCCTGAAAACAGGAATTGAAACAGGAACAAATTTGCGGATCTGAGCTATATTAATCCCGGCTGTAAGTGAAATCAGGATATGTTTTCGCGGTTGCAGGTGATTCCTGATTCCGCTCAACACATTTTTAAAATTGTAAGGTTTAACGGCAATAATTATCAGATTACCGGCCCGGACTGCTTCTGCATTATCACTTGTAATGCGGATTCCTGTATTCTTCAAATGATCCAGTTCATCAGTGTTCCTCCTGGTAACAATGAGATCAGACTCCTCAATTATGACACTTTTAATTATTCCCTGCAATATAGAAAGACCAATATTGCCGCATCCGATGATGGAAATTCTAGTTTTTTTCATAATTACTGACATTAATTTTATTCCTTAAATAGCGGATAAATTTTCTGATTGTTCCGGCATTTTCACCCTCCTGTCCCAGAACTTTCACGAAAGCACTCCCGACAATAGCTCCATCGGCGAAATTACAGGCATGTTTAAAAGATTCAGGATCAGAAATCCCGAATCCTATAAGAGCAGGGTTCTTCAGTTTCATTTTTTTTATCTTTGAGAAGTATTCAGTCTGTTCTTTCAGGGAGCCTTTCTTCACTCCGGTTATGGAAGATGATGATACCATATAAATAAAACCGGTACTCAGTTTATCTATTTCCCTGATACGGTTTAAAGCAGTCTGTGGCGAGATCATCATAATATTTATCAGATTGTGAACCGTAAAAAAAGATTTGAATTCTTTCACATAAAGTTCCGGCGGAAGATCAGGAATTATAACTCCGTCAATACCCGCAGAGTTACACGACCTGCAGAATTTCTCCATGCCATAGCTCAGGATCGGATTGCAATAGCTCATTAATACGAGGGGTATGTCGATATATTTCCTGATGCCCCGGAGCTGCCTGAAAAGTAGTTTCAGATTCATGCCATTCTTCAGCGCTACACTGTTACTGTATTGGATAACTGGTCCATCGGCCAAAGGATCAGAAAAAGGAATACCGATTTCAATCATGTCGACACCGGCAGAGGCAAGTTTTCTTATTATTCCGGCAGTAGAATCCAGGTGTGGATAACCTGCTGTAAAATAAATGGAGAGGATATCCTTCCTTTTGTTCTTAAAAAATTTATCAATACGGTTCATCTTTAGAGATAGTTCTATATTCTGGTTTCGTCAGGTTGCTGCTTTTCCAGATAGGAGATATAAGCCGCCATATCCTTATCTCCTCTTCCTGAGAGTGTTACAACAATAACGTCGTTCTTCCTGAATTTTACTTTTCCAAGGAGAGCCAGTGCATGGGAAGGTTCAAGAGCAGGGATTATTCCTTCAAGGTGTGTAAGCGTGAAAGCCGCTTTAAGGGCCTCATTGTCGGTAATATTTTCGAAAATTACCCGACCGGATTTACCAAGGTATGCCAGAAACGGGCCTATACCCGGATAGTCGAGACCTGCAGAGATGGAATATGGCTCAGTGATCTGACCGTCATCATTTTGCATAAGCACGGTTTTACTTCCATGAATAACACCTGTACGGCCCAGCACGGTAGTAGCTGCCGATTCATTTGTGTCAATTCCTTTGCCTGCGGCTTCAACAGCAACGAGTTTGACATGTTTCCTGTTAAGATAATGATAGAACGATCCCAGGGCATTACTTCCTCCCCCGACACAGGCAATAATATAATCGGGATCAATTTTTCCGGTTTTTTCCTTCAGCTGCCATTTTATTTCCCGGCTGATCACCGACTGAAGTTTTGCAACAAGGTCAGGATACGGGTGAGGTCCTACTGCGGAACCAATGAGATAATAAGTACCAATGGGATTATTTATCCAGTCACGCATAGCTTCGTTGGTTGCATCTTTAAGTGTCATATTTCCGCTGAGAGCAGGAACAACCTCTGCACCTAACATCTTCATGCGTAATACATTCGGTTTCTGTCGTTCGATATCAAGCTTGCCCATGTATATTGTACACTTCAGTCCCGTCAGAGCACATACAGTGGCAGTCGCTACCCCATGCTGACCTGCGCCTGTCTCCGCAATTATTCTGGTTTTACCAAGTCTTTGTGCTATAAGGATCTGCCCGATTGTATTATTTATTTTATGAGCCCCCGTATGGTTCAGATCTTCGCGTTTCAGAAAGATGTTTGTGTTGTAGAATGAAGAGAGCCGCTTAGCATGGTAGAGAGGGGACGGCCTTCCGGCATAATCGTTCAGCAGGGATGAAAAGGTTTTATTAAACTCATTATTCCCGAGAATCTTAAGATAATTATCCCTGAGTTCCTTAATATTAGGATACATCATTTCAGGAATCCATGCACCTCCGAATTCACCATAAAATCCCTTTTTGTTTACCTTATATTTCATATGTTTCTGATTTCACCAACAAATGATTTTATCAAACCGGCATTTTTTATTCCCGGGGAGGTTTCAAACCTGCTGTTGATATCGATGCCGAAAAAACTATTATTACTGTGCCGGAGATTCCTTATCTCATCGATATCTTCATAACCGATTCCCCCGCTGAGAAAAAAGAATTTTCCAAGATCATAGCCTCCGAGAATGTTTTTGTTAAATTTCCTTCCGCTTCCTCCAAATCCAGGCGTTTTAGTGTCAAAAAGGAAGTAGTCGCAACTGGCGGCATACGGTATAAGCCGTTTAAAATCAAAACCTTCATCAATCCCGAAGGTTTTTATAGTTAAAATCCCGGTTCCTTTGAACCTCCTGCAATATTCTGCAGATTCCGAGCCATGGAACTGCACTGCATTCAGACAATACCTGTTGATTGCTTCGTTAACATTTGTGATCTCTTCATTTACAAACACCCCTGTTTTGATAATTTGGGGTGGAACCTGACTGAAAAGGTCAGACTGGGGATCAACACCGATATACCGACTCGAACCGGGCCAGAAAATAAAACCGGTAAAATCGGGAGCAGATTTTACAACCTCCGATACATTTACCATATCACGCAGACCGCAGATTTTAATCTTCAGCATATTCGATATTAATTGATTTAATAAATCCGGCAAATGATTTCACAGGATCGCTTGTGTGCATAAACCTTTCTCCTATTAAAAACCCATTATATCCTGCCTTCTTCAGAATATTAATTGTATCAGGAGAAGTGATCCCGCTTTCGGAAATTTTAACAAATCCTGCAGGGATTTTTCCTGCCAGTTTTAAAGAGAGCTCAGTGTCTACCCTAAATGTCTTCAGGTTGCGGTTGTTGACACCAACAATGTCGATGAATTCATTCAGCTTCCCAAGTTCATCTTCATTGTGGACTTCCAGCACGACCTGCAGTCCGGCTGACCTTGCAAAAGACGCCATCGTCAGAATATGGCTTTTTGTAAGCAGAGATGCAATCAGCAGGATCGCATCAGCACCAATGGCTTTTGACTCAATTATCTGGTATTCGTCGATGATGAAATCCTTGCGTAAGATCGGTATTGATTTCAATTTACGGGCAATGCGAAGGTCATTAACATCTCCACCAAAGAACTTTTTCTCAGTGAGAACAGAGAGTCCTGAGGCGCCCAGATTGAAATAACCATTAGTCACCTCTTCAATCCCGGCTTCAGAATTAATAATTCCCGCAGATGGTGATTTCCTTTTAAATTCGGCGATAATCCCTGTTTTAGCAGGATTTAAGATATTTTCAGACAGTGAAATCTCTGTACGTGAAAAATATTGGGATTTTTCAAGATCTCTGAGAGGTACACGCTTCTTAGTCTCAGTCAGTTCTTGCTTCTTGTTTGCCACTATCTGATCAAGGATGTTCATTATTGCATTTCAATAAGTTTATTCAGGGAGATGAAAGCTTTTCCTGAGAAAAGTGATTCTTCGGCAACGACCCGGCATTCATCAAGGCTCTTTGCCGGCAGGCAGCATCTAAGAGCCATTTGTGTATTTACCACGACAACACTATTCTGGGCTTTAGATCCTTTCCCCTGGAGAATATCTGTAAAAATACCGGCTGCGAGTCCGACTGTGGCGCCTCCGTAAAGGTCAGCCGGAGAGGTTTTTTCGTAGTTGAAAAGCTCAGGATTATAGATCTGTTCGATCCCGTTCATTATGACTTTAAAGTCAGAAGTAAGCGATATTTCATCATAACCGTCAAGATTATGCACTATGGCATATTGTTTACCAGACTCCTGCAAAAGGTAATTATACAGTCTTGCAAGTTCGAGACTGTAAACACCTGTCAGTTGTTTATTGGGAGATGCAGGATTTACCAGGGGTCCGAGCATGTTAAAGAATGTTTTGATCTTCAGGGCTTTTCGCACCGGGGCAATGTTTTTCATTGCCGGGTTGAACAACGGTGCATGTAAAAAACAAATACCTGTTTTATCTATCTCGGAGCGGAGCTTATCACATTGGCTGGAGAATTTATATCCTAGGTATTCCATAATGTTTGAAGAACCGCATGCAGATGTGACTGCGTAATTTCCGTGTTTTGCGACTTTAAGACCTGCACCGGCCAGGATAAATGCGACCAGTGTTGATATGTTAAAAGAGTTCTTTCCGTCACCACCCGTGCCGCAGACATCAACAATATCGAAATCAGACAAATCAACCTGAATGCATAGATTCATAAGTGCATCGCGAAACCCTGATAATTCCCCGACAGAGATGCTGCGCATCAGAAAAACTGTAATAAATGCCGCTATCTCAGGTTCGGAATATGTACCGCAGGCAATATTGGTAAGAACCTCTTCGGCTTCTTTACGGCTGAGGGTTTTATATTCAAAGAGGTGGTTAAGTATTTTTTTCATTGTCTTATTTTTCGATCCAGTTTTGCATAATTTTTAACCCGGCTTCTGTCATAACTGATTCAGGGTGGAACTGAACACCTCGTATATCAAATTCTCTATGGCTTATTGCCATAATGAGATCATCGTCGTCAACACAGGTAATGCTCAGGCAATCCGGCAGATGTTTTTTTTCTACCACCCATGAATGGTAGCGTCCTGCATTGAAAACAGGGGGGATGCCCTTAAAAAGATAATCTGACGGATCTATAACTTTAACAGGTTTCTCCAGACCGTGAAAAACTCCATCAAGATTACGCAGCTTCGCACCAAAAGCTTCCCCTATTGCCTGATGACCCAGGCAGACACCGAGAATTCTTTTCTTTCCCGCATATTGTCGGATAAGTTCGAGGCAGATCCCGGCTTCAGAGGGAATTCCCGGTCCGGGTGACAGAATAATTTTATCATAATTTTCAATCCGGTTGAGAGATATTTCATCATTACGGAAAACGTCGGGACGACTTCCGGTCAGTTCATTAACCTGGTGAACAAGGTTATAGGTAAACGAATCATAATTATCAATAATCAGTATTTTCCCCATGATAAACATCTCTTTATTATTTAATTTATCCAGCCATTTCTATAGCTTTTCGGAGAGCTCCGATCTTATTGTTCACTTCCAGCAGTTCGCTCTCTTCATCTGATCCTGCAACTATACCGGCACCTGCCTGGTAGAAAAGGGTATTTCCTTTACTCAGAAAAGTGCGTATCAGAATTGCATGATTAAACCTGCCGCGAAAATCAATAAATCCGATTGCTCCGCCATAGTATCCCCGTTTCTGGTTCTCATACCTGTCGATTAGCTGAATAGCCTTGTATTTTGGCGCTCCTGTCAGGGTGCCGGCAGGGAATGTGGATATCATCAGATCTGTTACAGAGGAATCTTCTGTCATCTCACCCGATACTGCAGAGACCATGTGTATGACATGTGAGTAGAACTGTACCTCCCGGTAGCTTTCCACTTTCACATTCACCGCATGCCTGCTAAGATCATTTCTTGCAAGGTCAACAAGCATGATATGTTCAGCGTTTTCTTTAACGTCGGTCATCAGCTTTCCTGCCAGCAGCTTGTCCTTTTCATCCTCCCCTGTACGTCTGAAGGTTCCTGCAATGGGATTTATATATGCTTTGCCATTCTGTATCTTAAGATGTGTTTCAGGTGATGATCCGAACAATTTGAAATTACCATAATCGAAGTAAAAAAGGTAAGGGGAGGGATTAACCGAACGCAACGCCCGGTAAACATTGAAATCATCACCCCTGAAGTTCTGTATGAACTGACGCGACATAACAACCTGGAAGACATCACCCCTGAAACAGTGTTCCTTTCCTTTCTTAACCATTAATTTAAATTCGTCATCGGAAATATTAGACTTTTCATTGCCGTCACTCCTGAATGAATATTCTGCAATGTTCCTGCTGTTAAGAAGTGAAACGACACTATCAATTTCACTACTTTCGGTTTCAATCAGATTTTCAATAATATAGAGTTTGTTGAGAAAATGATTTACTGCGATTATGTACCTGAAAAAACTGTAATGCATGTCGGGTATTCCATAATCAGGGTTACCTGGCGAGTTAAGTCTCACATTTTCGAAAAACCTTATCATATCATATGCAATATAACCGAAGAGACCATTTACCGGCAGCTCCTTTGGCATTTTTTCAATGTTGAAGGAATTTAAGAATATATCGAATCTCGTCTTGAACATGCAATGATCTTTCAATTCCGTTCTGATGATCTCTCCTCCGGGATATGTTTCGGTAATAATACTGTGATCTACTCCGAGGTGAGCTAATGGCTTCATGCATATGAATGAGAAGCTATTCTCATTTCCATGATAATCTGAACTTTCCAGTAGAAGAGAGTCAGGAAAAATATCCCTTATCCTCAGGTAAATGCTGACAGGAGTGATCAGATCGGCAAGCATCTCCCTTGTAATGACTCTTATATTTATCTTTCCCATAAGTTGGTTTTTCAAATCAAAACGGCCTGTCGTGAGAACGACAGGCCGTTATTAATATCATTTTATATTTTTAATCAATAGCTGACAATCTCACATACTTTTGCGATTTGTATTTAATAACCAACACCAAAATGGACAATATGCTTTCATTTGTATATCTTAACTGTGCAAAACTAAATAATAATTTTAATTTTACAAATTTTCGGTTAAAGATTTTTCTGACCACAAGAAGATTATACTGCAATATTTCCCGTATCACGCTGAAAATATGATACTTTTTAACAATCCCCAAAAACATGTTTTATGGATCATGGATTATTAAATTGATAACATAAGGGCATCACAGATGAGAAAAAAGATAATGGAAAAACCGGGCCAACCGACCTCATCTAGCCGGGCAGATTAATCTTCATAAACATCTATCTGTTAAGAATAAATTACTGGCATTTTCGTTATTATATCAGATTGGGATCTTAATTCTTTCTAACTAACCTTAATAAAATGAATACCAGGGGCTTGAGA
>JALONV010000028.1 GCA_025454755.1 Bacteroidales bacterium
TACCAGATAATCAATCTGATTTTGACCGAAAGCGCAGCGAAGTGAGGAATCTCCCTCTCAAATACCAGATAATCAATCTGATTTTGACCGAAAGCGCAGAGGAGTGAGGAATCTCCCTCTCAAATACCAGATAATCAATCTGATTTTGACCGAAAGCGCAGAGGAGTGAGGAATCTCCCTCACAAATACCAGGTATTCAACATGGTATCTAACTGACAATACAGCGCAGTGAGGAATCTCCCTGCCTTTTGACTTTTATTTCGATCCGATTCTAATCTCACATTTCATTTTTATTATCTATTGTATCGATCCGATTCTAATCTCACATTTCATTTTTATTATCTATTGTATTATTTTTATCCTCAATATTAATTAGCAATAAGTATAACTAAAGATAAATCAACCCATGAAAAACAGACAATCACGAAGAGATTTCCTGAAGATTACTGCTGCAGGTGCAATCGGTGCTGCATTTCTTTCACAGTACGGATGCAAAAGCATGCCTAAGATTGGACTCCAGCTTTACACAATCAGAGATGCTATGGCAGCTGACGTCCCGGGATCTTTAAAAATTGTATCGGATATCGGATATAAATATGTTGAGCTTGCCGATTATGCAAACCGGAAATTCTACAATTACACTCCAGCCGATTTTCTGAAACTGGTTCAGGACGTCTGCAGCCATGGATAGTTGAAGAGATGCGTACATCAATCGCCAGCTATCAGAGGATGGCGGAAAACTGGAATAAGATAGGGGAGGTGATGAAGGAGTTCGGGATACAGTTTGGATATCATAACCATAATTTTGAATTTGCGACGGTTGAAGGAAAGATTCCATATTTCGATGTAATGCTTGCCGAACTTGATAAGGATCTCGTGACCATGGAACTGGACATGTTTTGGGCGACAAAAGCCGGACAAAACCCTGTTGAGCTTTTTAAAAAGTATCCTGGCAGATTTAAACTATTCCACCTGAAGGATATGTACACAAAGCAAGACCCATTCTATGATGTGATCAAGGATGATATTGCACCAGTCGGCGAAGGAGTGATAGACTTCAAACCGATAATTGCGGCAAAGGATATCGCAGGTATGGAATATATGATTGTTGAGCAGGACCAAAGCAGAAACAACACTATTCTCGAAGATATAAAAACCAGCTTTGTAAACCTGACGACAAAAATACTGGTATAAATAAAAGGCATCAGGCGTCAGGCATCAGGCAACAGGTACGGAAATATCGTATTTTGCCTGTCGCCTGTCGCCCGACGCCTGACGCCTGACGCCTATAGCCGGGGTTACCAGTTCGAATCATACCACGATCTCACATCTGTGACAATCATTCCTCCAAGCCTGGCAGCTTCAATACCCAGATCGCCGTCTTCGAAAACCTCGCAATACTGAGGGTCAATGTTCATCAATTCAGCGCACTTCAGGAATGTTTCGGGGTGAGGCTTGAAATTATCGACGTCGTTCGCTGTAACGATTATTTCAAAATATTGTCTCAGACCGGTTATTTCGAGAGTCCTTAATACCGCAGTCCTGTGTCCGCCTGTGCCTACAGCCATGGGAAGTTTTTCAAAGTATTTCTTGACAATGTCAGCTACCGGTTTTATAGGTTTTACCAGATGCTGGACACTATAAAACTGCTCAAGCTTCTCCTCCATTATATCATCCACTGTGACTTTACCTTCCAACCCACATGACCTGATTATCTCGGAAGCAATAAACCAGCCGGGACTTCCTGTATGCTTGCGGAGAAAAGCAGGGTCGATATCTGCGCCGTATTTATTGCAGGCTTTTTTCCATCCGTCGAAATGAAAAGGCATTGTATCGGCAAGCGTTCCGTCAAGATCGAAAATAAGACCTTTTACCCCGGGTTTGATATCGTATTTCATCCGTTATAAAATGTGCAAATATAATAGAATGATCATACAAATTAAAAACAGCCGTAATTAACGCTCAGTAACCGAAGATTTAAGCAGACGAGGCAGGTAATATGTTATATCACAGCAAACGGACAAGTGAACTGCTCTGGGGAAATACGTCTGATTACAACGGTATTTACTCTTTGAAAAATACTTCTATTTCAGAACTATTCTTGATCAGGTCCATTTTCCTGATCTTTACCTTTTCGATCTTTTTCCCTGTTCTTCCCGAAAGATCTTGTAAAAGTTCTGATTCCCTGGCAGGATTGAGCAAATCGAATTTGTCATATGAAATAACAAAGGAGGCCAGACTGTTATTTTTCAGGAACAATTCCAGGATAAATGCTGCCACAAGTATTATTGAATTAATAACTGCAGCTCCAATTACAGGTGGCGGAATTTTTGCCTGGGAATTTATCAGCGACAGACCTATCACAAGGAAAATATAGGTCATATCTTTGGCTGTATAATTGATGGTTCTGAACCTCAGGATCGCAAATATTGCAAACAATCCCAGTGCCATGCCAAGCTGTATCTCAACAGTTTCAAGAATGGAACAGAGAAAGAAGATCACAATTCCCAGAAGGAAATAGGAAAAGAGATATTCGGCCTTCCCTGTAAAACGGTAGTAGATTACCCGTATAAGTATAAAAATGACAAACAGGTTGACAGTGAACCTTAAAAGTATACTTTGAAGGGTCACTTCATTTACAAGTGATTCTAAGATCATAGTATGAAAAGATATTGGTAAACAATTATTTGCAATCCTGCAGCAATTTATAAACAATAGTGTTCTTCTTGTCAAACATGTTGAAAAAACTTTCCAGATAGCCTGTCATAACTTTTTTGTCAGACTTCTTCAGATAGGGGAATTCATTTATTATCGAATAGAACTCAGCCTCTTTCGCTCTGAACTCTACAAGCGCCTGCATAAATTCTTCACGCGTCCGGCAGATTCCCTGGTAGTGACGGTCGGTTATGTCAACGATTGGCAATCCTTCCACAGGTATTGCATAGGGAGGCTGAACAAATCCTGAATAATCAAAATCATATGGTACTATTGCTCCAAGGCTGGGATCATTTGAGAAAGGCTGTGAGAGGATTACAACATTCTGGAGGCGTTGAACTGACCAGTCGTAATTACCGATCATATAGTTAAATATTGCCACCCTGTTCAGAATATCAGGCTTCATGTTACCCTGGTTCAATCCTTGTGTCTTAATTTCGGTGGAATTTATCCGCGCTGCCAGAAATTCAACCGGTTCGATGGCAAAAGCATATCCCGTGAATGGTTTAGCCTGCTTTTTTGTATTTATATAATTGATTTTCATAAGCCTTACCCTGAAACTGTAATCTGTAAGGCTGTTGAAGAGTTTGTATGCCACATACTCTTTCAGCACACATTCAGGATTGACTATATTACAATGGGTGACCAGCTTTATTTTATCAATATTTCTGAACTGGTCGCCAGAATTCTCATTCTTTTTCAGATTCAACCTGATCGGGGGGAACTCGCAATTGTTTCTCCTGAAGTTGCCCCTCGATCTCAGTTTTACTTTTTTTATGATAGTATCGTGGTTTTCTGTATAATATGTTAAAATAGCATCCTGGTATTCCTCATCCGGCTTTACCTTCCTGAAATAGCTTATGTCGAACTGAAGGGTGATTTCAAGAAGCTGGTCGGTGTCGAACAATCCTGCCTGGTTGCTGGGCAAGAAACCGGAAAGTTCAATAGAATCATTCTGTGAATAAGCCTGTAAGAAGAGTGAAAAGAAGGCGATCAGGTTTATGATCAATGTTTTTCTCATAAAAGGAATAATCATTCAGACTATTTACTGTTTCCGTAAAGTAATTCTTTAACCTGCCGGTAAACATTTTCACCGGTAAATCCCAGTTTTTCGTCGAGTATTTTGTAGGGAGCAGAGTATCCGAAACTGTTTACGCCCCAGATCTTTCCTCCCGGGCCCACAAGCCCCAGAAGTGTTACCGGTAAGCCGGCCGTAAGTCCGAAAACAGGAATATTGTCAGGAATAACGGATTTGCGGTAACCTTCACTCTGAAGCCTGAAGAGTCCTTCAGAAGGAGCAGAAACGATCCGTACGTTCAGGTTATCCTTTTTCAGCAAAGCAGCTCCTTCCACAAGCGTTGCCACTTCAGAACCGCTGGCAAGCAGTATAATGTCTGGTTTATCTTTACAATCCTGAACTATGTATGCTCCTTTTTCAGACTGAAGAGCATCACTGAACCTGTCATTCCTGTCGAAAGGGAGATCTTTTATGTTCTGGCGGGAAAGTATAAGAGCTGTGGGTGTTTTACGGTTTTCGATTGCCATCTTCCAGGCAATGTTTGTTTCAAGCGAATCAGCAGGCCTGAGAACGAGCATGCTGTTCTCTCCATGATGGTTTTTGAGATGCTCCATGAGCCTTATCTGTGCTTCCTGCTCTACAGGCTGATGTGTCGGTCCATCCTCGCCTACACGGAATGCATCGTGAGTCCAGATATATTTTACCGGAAGTCCCATGAGGCATGCAAGACGTACCGCCGGCTTCATGTAGTCGGAGAAGACAAAGAATGTACCGCAGGCTGGAATTACGCCTCCGTGAAGGGCCATTCCGTTCATAACAGCAGCCATTGTGAGCTCTGCTACGCCTGCCTGAAGAAACGCTCCTGAGAAATCACCTTTTGTAAAGGCTTTTGTATTTTTCAGGAAGCCATCAGTTTTGTCTGAATTTGAAAGGTCGGCGGATGCAACCACCATATTTTCAATCTTTTTCGCGAGAACACCCAGGACAACCGAAGAGGCAGCTCTTGAGGCTGAATTTTCTTTTTGCTGAATTGCCTTGTAATCAATTTCGGGAACGCTTCCCGAATAAAACATATGGAGCTTCTGGTTGAGATCTTTATTGGATGCTGCCCAATCTGCCTTCTTGTTTTTCCATTCTGCAGCATGACGGCGTTTCGCGTCAAGGACTTTTTTATAATGATCCTTTACTTCATCAAAGATCCTGAAAGGATTTGAAAGATCACCGCCAAGATTTATAAGCGATTTTTCGAATGAGCCCCCTGCTTCGCTCACAGGCATCCCGTGTGTAGATGTTTTTCTTTCAAAGCTCTTCCCTTCATTGTCGAGCAATCCTTTGCCCATTATGGTCTTGCCGATAATAAGCTGAGGTTTATCCTTTGCCCTGACTGCATCTGAGAGGGCTTTTCTTATCTGGTCATGGTCATTACCGTCAATAGTAACAACATCCCATCCCCATGCCCTGTATTTCATTGCAGTATCCTCGATGGTCACTGCCTTCGTTTCTGTGCTCAGTTGTATATCGTTGGAGTCGTAGAACATTATCAGGTTGCTGAGTCCGAGAAATCCTGCAAGTCTTCCGGCTCCCTGTGATATCTCCTCCTGAACGCCTCCGTCGGAAATGAATGCATATGTTTTGTGTGAGAATAATTCGCCGAATCTTGAAGCCAGGAATCTTTCGGCAATCGACGCACCAACAGCCATAGTATGTCCCTGGCCGAGAGGACCTGAAGTGTTTTCAATGCCGCGGGTGATATCTAATTCCGGATGACCGGGAACAGGGCTTCCCCACTGCCGGAATTGCATGAGCTCTTCGACTTTGAAATGACCAGTTAATGTCAGCATTGAATAGAGCATCGGAGACATATGACCCGGATCAAGGAAGAACCTGTCACGATTGATCCATGCAGGATCACCGGGATCAAAGTTCAGAAATTCAGAAAAAAGTATATGGATAAAATCAGCGCCACCCATTGCGCCGCCGGGATGGCCTGATTTAGATTTCTCAACCATCGACATCACCAGGATACGAATATTATCAGCTGCTCTCTTATTTACATCAAAACTCATCAGAATGTTTTTATTAGTTAATATACATCAGCAAAATTAAAGTTATTTGTTAGAAATGACTTTTATATATGCATATAAAAAATCTGCGATAATCTGCGCGATCTGCGGGAAATAAATTCTCCCGCAGATTTCGCTGATCTTCGCAGATTATGAAAAGCAGAAATTGTTACAAGTACTTCCTGTCCTCGTCAGGTACCTCGAAATACTTGTCGTAGATCTTTACATCTGGTCCCGATTTCTGTTCTACCTTGTTCCCTCTGATCTTGAAAGTGCATTTTTCCCCGCCTATTCCGGAGAAATAGATGTTGGATTCCTTTCCATCATCTTCTTTCATAAGGATCCTTACCATGTGCAGGTATTTCATGCTGTTCAGCTGAGCTCCGCAGATAGGGCAGTTAAAAATGTATTCTTCTCCATCCTTCATCTCGAATGAAGGGTGAGTGGTTCTGGTGTAGTTCCCGAGTTCAGGATTAAGATAAACCAATCCTCGTTGATTACGGTCGTGAAGAGATGTAGCAGCAAGTATAATGGAAGTTTTGCCATTCAGGGTTCCCTTGCAAACTTTGCATTGAAATTCTACAGCCATATGTCACCTCCTTTTATTTATAAGTTTAATTATAGAATCTGCAATTTCCTTTACAAGATAGGATAAATTTTCGCCAAAGTCAAGATTTGCAGGCTGGATTCCCAGAATAAAAACAGGCATCCTGAAGAAGTCTTTGAGCTTTTTCAGCGAAATATTGTGTGTGTTATATGTTAAATCCTGTACCTGATTTATATTTAGTAATTTATATATCCCTGCTTCTTCTCCGAGATCCATGCAATCTATGAGGACAAGTATATCGGGATTCAGGCTGTTGATCTTTCCAATGTAGTTTTCTATACTCACCTCGACTGTAAGGGCCGATACATTATCTGTTTCTTCAAGATTCCTGCTTATGTAGACACCGGCGCCGTCATCGCTTTTAAGAATATTACCGATCCCGACAAAAAGAATTTTCCTGTCTTCTCCCCTGAGAAGGGAATAGAGGTCGTTAAACACCTTTGTATAAGTATTTTACAAGAACCTGCCTCATGCAGTTTGGGCAGATGATATTGAACATATCCTTTCTCTTGAGTGTGTCGTGTATTTCAACATCGATATCCTGTCCTTCCGCGGTTCTTAGCTTTTGATTGAGCATATTCAGGTTCAGGATTGATGAGAAGGCTTTTGGGCCGAGCTTCCTGTGCATATAATGAAGATGCTCCCTGGTAGTTATAATTGCGCCGCAGTTTTTGCAGATGAGAAGCTCTTTCTCCTGATATTCAACATTTTTCTGTCTGTCGAAGACAGCCAGATCAAAGATCTTATCGGAAAGAATGACTCCTTTAAGAGTAATACAATGATCCTGGCATAAACCGCAGAATATGCATTTCCCGTAGTCCCTTTTTATCGTTCTGATGCCTTTCTCCCTGTCGTCGGTAAAGGTAATTGCATGAGGGGGACACACATTTGCGCATGTCTCACATCCGACACAATTCTCATTATCTACAACCGGTTTTCCCCTGAACTTTTCAAAAGGCACATGAGGTTCCTTTGGGAATTTAGATGTATATGCCGGAGTTACCAGTGATACGACAGCCTCTTTTAGTTCACGCAATTTTGGATACTTCATTTCACTGCATCTTTATAATCGTCCTTTACGGTTCTCTTGTCAAGTTTTGCGCCGAAGTGATATGCACCGCGAATTAATGCATGAGCTGCCACGGTTGAACTGAAAAAGATAATCGGTATAGCAAATAATGCTTTAAAAAACGCATCGCTTATTCCAAAATGAATAGCTACCCCGATCAATATGCTGCAGCAACCCAGGGTTACACATTTTGTAGCTGACTGCAGCCTGTTATAGACATCAGGCAGACGGATAAGTCCTATGCATCCGAAGATGTTGAACAAAACGCCGATGCAGATAAAAATAGCAGTTGCCATATTACTCGTTCAATTTTTTTCCTGTGAGGTATTTTGCAAGAGTAAGTGTTCCGATAAAGCTCAGGATGATCCAGGCTATACCAATGTCCAGAATGAAGGATTTCTCTGTCTGAACAGATATTATTGCACATATTCCGACGACAAGAATCCCGAAAATGTCAATCCCGACCATCCTGTCAGGAATTGTGGGGCCGCGAATGATCCTGTACAAACAGACGCTGCTCAACCCTATCTGTATGTAAAGCAATATGTTAAGTATTTCAGTCATTCGATTATATTTTTAATGTATTTTTCAAATTTGCCTGTGATAATGCTTGTATAAACCTCAGGATCATCTGATCTTACATAAATCCAGTGTACAAAAAGATAATCGTCGATGATATCAACAGATATTGTACCCGGAGTCATAGTGATTGAATTTGCAAGAAGCATTCTTGCCAGCTCTGACTTCAGCGAGGTTTTTACTTTTACTATTCCCGGCTTTATAGGCATTGCCGGGTGAAGAACCCTGTAGGCAACATCAAAGTTGGCTTTTATGCATTCCCAGGTAAATACAACCAGGTAAACCAGGAACCAGAAATAACGTTTTGGCTGAACAAGCTTGTATACACTGGTTATAAAGTACCTTGTAAAAATAAGGGAACAGATCAGTGAAGCCACTGATCCGACAATAAGGTTGGGAACACTCAGCCTGAATGTCAGGAGGAGCCAGAAAATAAGGGATAATATGAATACTGTAACGTATCTCATTTAATTTCCGGTTATTATTGATGAATATTTTGATGGATCCATCAGTATATCAATTGCAGGTGTCAGCACCAACTCACGGATCCCGGGGATGACCAGCAGGCTTAACAGTACACACAGAATGCTCATGATAACCATACTGAATATCATGGGGAAGGGAACCTCCTTTATCTTCCTTTCATTGACAGCATCAGTTTTATTGTAAAACGCATAGCGCTGGAATTTCAGGAAGGACGCAAGCGTAATTATGCTAACAATGACAGCTAGGAGAGCGACAAAGTAAAACCTGGCCATAATGGCAGCAATTATAATGATAAGCTTGCTGAAGAATCCATTGAAGGGAGGTATTCCCGAAATCGACATCGATGCAATAAAGGAGGTGGCAGAGGTGGCAGGCATGAATTTCGACAAGCCCCCCATCTCATGAAGGTCACGTGTGCCAATTGTATACTCTATTGCACCTGCATTGAGAAAAAGCAAACCTTTGAATGCGGCATGATTTATCAGGTGGAAGACACCGCCGGTAATTGCGAGGGCTGCCACTTCAGGTTTTTCTCCGCGCGAAATAAGGATCATACCGATGCCGGCAGACAGTACAACATACCCCATCTGGCTTATACTGTGATATGCCAGCAGACGCTTGATGTCCCACTGTCCAATCGCAAGGAAGACTCCAATAACCATCGACAGGGTACCCAGTGTGGTGATGAGGATCGACATTCCTTCGGTGATCGCGAACATATTAAAGAACAGCCTGATGATCACATAAATGCCTACTGCTTTAATGAGTACTCCCGACAGCATCGCTGAAATGGGAGAGGGGGCAGATGAATGTGCATCGGGCAGCCAGGCATGGAACGGTATGATGGCCGCCTTGAGACCGAACCCGCTCAATATAAGTATCTGTGCAAAAAGGTAAAATGACTTCTCATATCCGCTGCTCATGGATGCTTTTATATCAGCAATATTCAGTGTCTTTGTTTTCCAGTATATCAATCCTATTCCAAATAGTATTATGAATGAGGCTATACCACCGAGGACCTGGTACTTGAAGGTTGCCTCTAGCTCGTTCTTTTCGACTCCGAAAGCAACCAGCGCATATGCTCCGATTACAGAGATCTCGAGGAAAACAAAAATATTGAACAGGTCGCCGCTCAGTACAACGCCGTTCATTCCGGCAACCATGAGGCAGAAAAGTGCATAGTAATAATTCTCCGCAGTATATCTTTTTATATAGGAGATGGAATAAAATACCGACAGAAATCCGACAATGTTTATTATACAAAGTACAATCACTGTAAAACCATCCATTACCATGTAAATCCCGATCGGGACGCCGTTAACCGGCTCCCATCCCCCGACTTTATAGAGCGACAGTTTACTGCCTGTTGTAATCAGTGAATAGATACTGAAGATAAGAAGAATAAGAAGTATGAGGGAAGCAAAGTACTTATTGAAATCCTTTATGAATCTTCCGAGGATCATTATCAGGAAAGCTCCTGCAAGCGGAATGGCTACAAATAATGGTATCAGCGGATTCATGTTTTACCCTCTTAAGTTTTTTATCTCTCTGATATCGAATGTCCCGTATTTCCTGTAGATCCTTATTATAACTGCCATCAGCATTGCTGTTGTGGCCAGCCCGATTACAATCGCAGTCAGCACGAGCGCCTGTGGAAGGGGATCGACATATATCTTTACCGGATCGGCCGGATCAACTATCGGGGCAACACCACCATCGATATATCCTATCAGAGCAAAGAACAGAAACGTGCTGAACTCCATGATCGACAATGAAATAGCAATCTTAATCAGGTTCCTCCTGGTGATTGCTCCATAGAGCCCGACAAGAAATAATATAAAACACATCCAATAGGCTATCATTCTTTCATTTCTTCTTTAAATATTACCAGTGCAAGAAAAATAGTCAGGATCGATGCGGCAACTTCAATCCCGACAAATATGTTGTAAAGAGGCAGCATTCCAGCGCTGATCAGCTGGCCTAAAGTGCCTTTTGGCATCCAGTTCATGAAAAAGATCCTGGTTCCGAGCAGAAGTCCTGAAAGAGCCAGCAGCAGGACTGTCAGTATAGCCAGGTTCTCGTACAGTGTCGATCCTGTCTCTTCCTTCATGAGTTTTACAAAATCACTTCCAAACGCCAGTATGAGCAGGATAAATGAACCGGCAAGAATAACTCCGCCGGCAAATCCGCCACCGGGAGTAAGATGACCATGTATTATAACATAAATGCCATACATAAAAACCATCCCCGCAATAAGCTGGGTTGTCTTCTTTACTATGGTCGTCATCCCTTTCATTAGTCTTTTATCTTTGGTCTTTTATCTTTTATCTTACTTCTTCCCCTTTATTCTCAATATCGTAAGAACACCCAGAACTGCAGTTACCAGGACTGTAGCCTCGCCAAGTGTATCATATCCCCTGAAGTCGAAAACAACTCCTGTCACAAGGTTGGCGCTGCCTGTTTTTTCAGTCGCCCCTTCGATATACGGACCAGCCATACGCAGAGTGCTTTTTCCGAACTCATCGAGAGATGAAACCGAGATTATGAAAAAGTAAAGCATGACGCCTAAAATCAATGCGCTAAGGGTCATGGATACATAACCTTGCGGATCCGGCTTTGAGAATTTCTCTTCCCTGGAGCTGTCGAGTACCACAGCAACCATTATAATAAGGGTAATTGTCTCAACAACGATCTGTACTATTGCCAGGTCGGGTGCTTTCAGAAGAAGGAAGCAAATTACCAGCCCATAACCCACTATTCCGCATGCTATTACAGCTGAAAGGAGATCTTTCGCATGTATCGCGTACAAGGCTCCGATTATCATCAATCCGGTTATAATGGCAATGGCGATTTCCATTTGATACAGTTATTTATATCATAATAAGCAACATAATGATAAGTCCTGCGCACACCCAGATTATATATCCGGGCAATACACCCGTATGCGCTTCGCTGAAAAGATTGCTGAGCCAGAGAACAAAGCGCCTCGAGAGATCATATATATCAAACACTTTCTCCTCAGCCTTCTTATATATGGCTGAGAAGAATTTAAATTCACCTATGGTCTTGTAAAATTCCGTAGTCGCATATTGGGTCCTGTCCTGGATTTTTTCACCGCCAATAAAGCTGTCTTCTGTCCGGAACCTCTTTATATTAAGCGCCAGGTATATTATTATGCCAACAGCTATTGAAATGATTACAAGTAACGATACAAGCGATGAATTCCAGAATCCCGGGAACTCAAATGTGCCTGATACCGGCATGAATAATTTTGGTACTATTATTCCTGTGGCAAACACACCGAAGACAACACACATGAGAGCAAGCACAGCAAGAGGAAGCCACATCACAACAGGAACTTCCCTGACTTTTTCAAGTTCAGGTCTGCGGCGGCTTAGGAAGATACCTCCGATGAGCTTGATAAAGCTTGCAAGTGTGAGTGCTGATCCAAGCACTGCAAGAGCCAACCATAACACCCATAGCTTGCTGGCTATGCCTGCACCGGACCCAAATTCAATTATACCCTGGTAGATCATCCATTTTGAAGCAAATCCGTTAAACGGAGGTACCCCGGATATAGACATTGCAAAGATAAGAGTGGAGATGAAAGTCACTGGCATTGCTTTCGCCAGACCACCGAGATCATCGATTTCTTCCTTCCCTGTCCTGTATTCAACGCACCCTGCTGAAAGCAATAATCCGCTCTTGTATATGGCATTGTTCACCATATGGAATAATCCTGCAGCAACACCTATCATGGAGCCAAGTCCAAAACCGAGGATCATATACCCGACCTGGGAGACTGCATGAAAGCCGAGCAGTCGTTTGTAATTATGCTGCACCAGTGCCATCATCACTGCGGTTATGATAGAAATAACTCCGATCGATAAAAGCAGAACTCTCAGCCACCCGGTCATTGTGAACATACCTGTGGTTATCCTGGCCAGAAAATATATGCCAAGCAACTTATCGAGCGATGCCGGAAGGTATGCCGACGAAGATGCCGGAGCGCATTTTGTATAATCAGGCACCCATGTATGCAATGGGAATGCACCGGCTTTGGTAAAGCTTCCTGTCAACAACGCAAGAAATGCTACTACAGTCAGGATATTTGTTGTAGGGATGGAGACTTCCGATATGCTCAGCGAACCGGTTACCTTCCAGATGATGGCGATGCCAAGGATCATTATACTGTCAGAGGCGCCAATCAGGATAAGCGTCTTCTTGGCAGCTGCGGAACTCTCATCGTCATGACCATGAATAAGTTTGTATAAAGTCAGTCCAAGCGCACCCCAGAATGCAAGGAACAGCAGCATGTTGTCAGCCAGGACAGCTCCATATGCACATCCAAGCGTGATCAGGAAATAAGGGTAATAATTCTTTACTCTTCCTTCTTTAATATAGGCCAGTGAATATAAGTTGATCAGGACTGCGAAAATGCTTATAAATATAATTATCAGCCTGCTGAGGTTGTCGGAGTTGAATGAAACATATTCCAGAACATCGGGAGGAATATTAATGCCGAAGAAATCAAATCCTGATGTACGTGCAATTTCGCCAAACCTGTAAACCTGGTCTCCGAAGGTATATATTGAAGTTGACAGACCTCCCGCATTGATAATTATCAGCAATGAGATTATGCCTTTGACCGTCCTTAGTTTATCCGGTATAAGTAAGAGCAGGAGACCGACGACAATCGGCAGAAACAATAAGCTGAAAATTAGATCCATTTCTTATTATTAATCATTGTCCCTTATATCATTAGTTCTTTTAACTGAAAGATTGATCAGTTCTTCAGCGTTCATCAGCTTCTTACCTGAATGAACATCGTAGGCAACAGCCATACGTTCAGTACAGCAATAGCATGGATCGACGGCAGCAAGTGAGATCGTAGCATCGGCAATAGTCTGTCCTATGCATGATTTCCGGAACGTTGCAATATTCACATAGCTTGGAGCTCTTATCTTATGGCGTGCAGGAGAGCTGGATCCATCGGAAACTACAAAATGAAAAACCTCCCCCCGGGGAGCTTCAGCCCGTCCGTTACCTGTTCCCTCAGGTATTTCAGTCACTTTTACCGATATATCCCCTTCCTTTTCCTTTTTAAGACCTTCGAGGCACTGCTCGATTATTGATATTGATTCATACATCTCCAGCAATCGCACCTCTGCCTTGGCAAATACATCTCCTGCCTGTGCTGTAATAACTTTCCAGTTAACCAGCGGATAGGCGGCATAAGGATCATCTTTGCGGATATCAATAGCAAGACCTGATGCCCTGGCAGTGGGCCCTACAGCGGCATAATCAATGACATCCTGTTTTGTGAGAATGCCTACTCCCCTGGTTCTGGCGTGTATTACCGGATCGTCCATTACGGCTCCTGTAAGAAGATCTGCTTTCTTCTTAAAGTCATCCAGGACTTTCTGAATGGCAGGTATTTTTGTCCCTTCTATATCTCTTCTGACACCCCCGACCTTGAACATTGCATAGCTGTTACGGTTCCCGGTGATCATTTCAAAGATATCAAGGATGGGCTCACGGTATTTCCATGCCCACATGAACACGGTATTATAGCCAAGAAAATGTCCGGCAAGACCCACCCACAGAAGATGACTGTGTAAGCGTTCCAGTTCTCCGATTATTGACCTGATGTATTTGGCCCTGTCCGTTATTTCTTTTCCAACGATCTCTTCAACTGCATTGGCAAATGCAAACGGGTGTGATGTGGAACAGATGCCGCAGATTCTTTCAACCAGGAAGAAAACCTGTTCGTAAGTCTTTGATTCACTGAGTTTTTCAATACCCCGGTGGTTGTATCCGGTTTCCCACTTGATATCCTTGACGATCTCACCGTCACAGTAAAGCTTGAATAATTCAGGTTCCTCCTGCAGGGGGTGATATGGTCCGATCGGTATGAGTGTCTTTTTGCTCATCTTCTTCTGCACTCTTATTTAAACTCTTTCCTGTATGGATAAACACCTTCTGCCCAGTTGCCTTCCGATATCAGCTTCTCCTGGTTAGGATGATTCAGGAAATTGATCCCGAACAGCTCATGCATCTCCCTTTCTATCCAGTTTGAAGCGTTGAACATATTTGAAAGCGATTCTATCTGCGGTTTCTCTTTGTCAAGAATAACATGAACGTTAAGTATGAGCCCTGTATCATCCTTGCTGAAATGATAATGGATCTCAAATCCCTTCTTCGTATGTAATGCTGATGCTATTATGAACCTGAAGCCAGCTGTTTTATACAGATAATCCGCAACATTCAATATCGATTCAGGTTTGATGGTGATGATAACACGTTTTTCATTCTTCACCGCCTCTCCAAGAATCTCAGTTCCGTATTTCTTCTTAAACTCCTCTATTATTGTTTTTGTACTCATCTGTTTTTCTTGTACCGAACCTTACCGTTTACCGATTACCGATTACTGATTACCATTTACCTATGAATTATTCACCAGCTTCACAATCCCCGCAATTATTGCCTCCGGTTTAGGAGGACATCCGGGTATATATGCGTTTACAGGAATTATTTTGTCGACCGGACCTGCAAAAGTCATCCCTTCCGCGAAAATTCCACCAGTGCAGCCACATGCTCCTATTGCAACAACAAGTATTGGTTTTGGAGCCTGGTTATATATCTCAAGCAGCCTTTCCTTATCACGTCTGTTTATTGAACCATTTACAAGCAGTACGTCTGCATGTCTTATGCTTCCAACCAATAATATACCAAATCGCTCCAGATCGTGTCTGGGTGTCAGGCAGTCAAGGATCTCAATATCGCAATTATTGCAGGAGGCTCCTCCAAAGTGGAAGACCCAGAGTGACTTTTTAAAGCAATAACTTTTAAAACCCATGACTCAAGTATTATAAACCAAATGCAATAAGTACCAGTGCAATTACAGCTATCAGGTTCATCCAGATCATGAAGAAGCTGATCGCCTGCTTGATCTTTACCCTGGGATTTGTGTTCCTGATAAGGGTAAGGGCAAGCACAACTCCAAGAACTTTAAGTATAGCCCACAGGATGTTAATCCCATGCAGATTGAATCCGCTCATCAGCATAGCAACAATCAGTGCCGGCAGAATGAAGAGCATTATGTATTTGGCAAGCTTGATCATAGCATAGGCAGCTCCGGAATACTCTATGAAGATACCTTCGGTGATCTCCGTCTCTGCTTCCGGCATGTCGAAAGGAACAAGGGCAAGCTTGGCCTGAATGCAAAATATCGCAACAATAAATAAAAGTACTCCGGAGATGCTTCCGATGAACGGAGTTCCTTCCTGTTGAGTTTGTATGATAGTGTTTAGATCAAAATGCTGTTCGCATTTCATAATAATACCTGCAATAACAAGTATGAATGTCATCTCGTACCCGAGGATCAGCTTCATTTCCCTTGATCCGCCCACTGCAGCAAGTGGATTTCCCGATGCAAGTGCGCCTATTATATATGAGAACGAAGGGATTGTAAGGAGATAAAAGATCACGAGAAGGTCGCCTTTGAAACCGGTATTGATACTGAACAGAGGCAGAAGGATGAAAACCGAGGCCAGAGTTGCACCGATAACTGCAAAAATCGGGGCCAGAAGGAATAAAAGCGGCGAACCATGTCTGGGAAGAATCGTTTCCTTAACCAGCAGAAGCTTGAAGAAATCATAGAATGGCTGGAGGAGGGGAGGCCCCTTGCGGAACTGAACCCTGGCAGTGATCTTCCTGTCGAACCATGAAAGGAAAGCTCCGATTGTTGCTGCGAACAGCAATCCGGGGAAGACAAAGAAATAAAACAGACTCACTGCCATTTGCCTTTTATTTGGTTTTTTCTGTAATATACAGGTACTCTTTTACAAGCACTTTTTCGTTCAGGGCATATATGTTCTTTTCAGGAGATTCCGATTCCCCGGTAAGTGTTACTGTCCCTTCAGGACAAGCAGCAATGAACTTTTCAAGCTCTTTCGGATCATTCAGATCATAGAACAGATCCTTGTTCCTGTGGTGTTTGAAGAAATCGGTCATCATGGTTCCGAAAGGGCAGATTGTGACGCATGATTTGCAAGAGACGCAAAGATTGGTATGCCGCTCAATGACTCCGTCCTTATCCTTTTCAAGGGCATCTGCAGGGCAAACGGCAATGCATGGGGCATCCTCGCATTTCCTGCAGGTAA
Organism: Bacteroidales bacterium; assembly: GCA_025454755.1. GTDB lineage: Bacteria > Bacteroidota > Bacteroidia > Bacteroidales > VadinHA17 > LD21. The sequence goes on from JALONV010000028.1 coordinate 16,703, forward strand.
ACCTGAATGTGGCAAGCTCGCGTATCGTCTTTAATCCATTATTATTGGCCGATGGATAGAAGTATGCCTCCGGTAATGCCATGGCTGAATTTTCTGCCATGACAGCCCTGAGCTTAATCATATCTATGAGTATCCTTTGGGCCATTTTTTAATACTTAAAGAATTAACTGATTCATTAGCTGGAAGCGCGTGTCACTTAACCGGTGTGAAATAGTTTGTGCAATCTTTGCCATTGTCTTGAATCCAAAATCGCAGTCTTTTTCGATTTCTTTATTGAGTTTCCTTGCATCTATCGATATTACTTTTGCAGGGGTTATTGCCATCACCCAGGCTGTCGAAATATATGGGCTGAAAACGGCAGACCAGGAAAAGAGCTGTCCTTCATCAATAGTGCCCAGATGGATACGTTTTTCATGTGCAAGGCTGATGCCCAGTGAAAGTGTCCCTTCAAGGAGTATAGCCACATCTTTAAGTTCATCATACTGTTCGAACAGGATATCCTTGACTTTAAACTCTTTCATCGTGCACATCTGCAGAATTATCTTCAGCTGTTCCTCTGTATAGCCCTCAAGGAACCTGATTTTTTTCAGATCCTCAATTGTCAGTTTTGTATTCTCACTCATTTTTTCTTCGTTTTTGAAAAGTTCTCATGAGCCCGACATTTTATTTCCATATATCAGGTGTATTCTTCAATTCATCATATGTAAAAACGGGTCCGTCTTTACATACAAAGTATTCACCCATCATGCAATGACCGCATTTCCCAAGTCCGCATGACATATTTTTCTCCATCGAGAGGTAAATCTGTTCATCTTTATATCCCATCTCCAGGATTCTCAGAGTTCCAAACTTCATCATGACGGGAGGTCCGCAAACCACTGCAATAGATTTTTCAATGTTAACTTTTACCTTATCCAGTAGCTTTGTTGCAACACCTACAGATTCATTCCATCCTTCTTCAGCTTTATCGACAGTACGGTAGGCTTCGAATTTTTCTATACTGTTAAGCCTCGCAAAAAGAGGCTTGTAGATACAGTCAGAAGGTGTCTTGGATCCATAGCATAAAATGACTTTTTCAAGATTGTCTTTGATGTGTTCCAGCGCATAAAGCAACGATCTGATAGGAGCGAGACCGCAGCCTCCTCCCAGGATAAGTACCTCCTTGCCAAAAAATGATTCAACCGGATAGCCTCTGCCATATGGTCCCCTGATACCCATGTAAGCGCCGGGTTTCAGGTTATGCATATATTCAGTTACATATCCTGTCTTCATAACCGTTACTTCAAGCCTGTCGGTTATTTGGGGTGAGGATGACGGAGTGAATGGTGCTTCACCGATACCGTCGACGGATAACTCGATGAACTGGCCGGTTTTAAAAGAAAATTCATGCTCAGGGATAAGCACAAAGGTCTTTATCAAAGGTGATTCTTCAATGACCTCTATCAGCTTTGCCTTTAATGGCTTATATATATTCTTATCATAAACCATCATCTATGATTTAGCCAGTTCCATGAATATCTCATTCTTGTTTATTTTGCCGATGCATGCTTCTATGCATCTCCCGCAACCCGTGCAGGCTGTGGATCTGAATTTTGCCGATTTCCAGGCATATTTGCACATATACCTGTTCCTGAAGCGATTATGCAGTTCATGCAAAGCATCCTCACCTCCGGCGACCCTTTCAAATCCGGGATACTGACAGGCATCCATCTGCTTCACTTTTTCGAATCCCGGCTTGTCTATGAGCAGGAAGCAGGTACAGGTCGGGCATATTGTTGTGCAGGCTCCGCATGAAACACAGCGGGCAGAATGCTTTTTCCACACTTCTTCACCTGCATCCCTGACAAGCTTGCCTGTGGTTACAGAATCAGGCAATCCCTTGTTAGCCGCTTTGAGACTCGTTTCAGTCATCAGATGCTCTTTCTCAATGGATGATAATAATTTGGCAGTATCAGCGGAAGATGAAGCCGGGATATCTTTAACGAAATTTTCTCCTTTACCAGAAATGATCCTTATGATAATTTTCCCGTTCAGGGATATTATTGCCAGGTCTGCAGTGCCTGTAGCATACGGAGTGATATTATAAGAGAGGCAGTGACAGTGTTCCTGTATCCCAAAACAATCCGATGAAATTAATATTGTGTTTTCACGCCGCTGGCTGTAGAAAATATCCATGAAGTCCTTATCGAGGTAGATCTCATCCAGGAGCTTCAATCCTTCAATATCACAATTAGGGGTGCCGATTATAACCCTGGGCTTCCCGGGTGGGCCTCCGGATGTCACATTTTCCAGGACGGGAAGGAAAAAGCTCTTAAGTGGTGTGGAAGGTTTTGGTTTGTTATATGTGATTGCAGCAATATTATTATGCTGTATCAACTCATAATCCTGGCCGAATTCGTCACTTATGGCAGCAAAGACAACATGGGAAACAAGCAACTTCTCAAGAAATCTATCCCACTCCTCCTTATCAATAATTAAATGATTCATTTATGTGACAAGATTCACATATAAAATTAAAATCAGTATATATAAAAGACAATAAAAAATGCAATAATTTTCCACGAATATAATTATATAATTAGTTAATTAACATGTAATCAATTAGATAGATAAATATTTTTATATTAAAGAAGAATTATTTAACTTGCAAAATGAAAATATAAAAATGAAATGATGTGAAACAATTCACAAAATACATAATTAAAAACAGTCTGAAAAGAATATTTCTTTATCGGGCCTGCCTCTCAAGACTCAAGTTGATGGGGGTTGAAAAGGTGTTTTCATATACTCTGGCAAACGAGACCGGAGTGACCTCAGAGCAGGTCAGAAAAGATTTCTCGGAGTTCGGTATTAAAGGCAATAAAAAGGGAGGCTATAATACAAATGAACTCCTTGAAGTCATGGAAAATATCTTTCACCGGAACAAGGAACACAATATTATACTTATCGGAATGGGAAACCTGGGGATCGCATTGTCGAAGCATAGCCAGTTCATTCAGAGGAATATGAATATTGTTGCGACTTTTGATATAGATCCCTTCAAGCAGAAAGTACGCTCCGATATCCCTGTATATTCATTGTCGCGGCTTAAGGAGATAATCGACAGATTTAAGGTGAAGGTGGCGATACTCGCAGTTCCTGAGATCTCTGCCCAGGAGGTTACTGATGAACTGGTGCGCCTTGGCATAAAGGGGATCGTGAATTTTGCCCCGGTGCTTCTGAAGGTTCCTCAGGATGTGATAATTAATAATGTGAACCTGTGCAATGAGCTGGAAAGCGTAATTTATTATGTGCACCAGCAGATAAAAGCTGACGGATCCAAAAACCTCGAGTTATTATACAAGGGTATGAAATATTGATCAAAGGGCTGGTGCAGGGCGTGGGATTCCGTCCCTATATCTGCAGACTCGCAGTTAAGCATGGTCTTTTTGGTGAAGTGGACAACAGAACTGATGGTGTATCCGTAATCGTCCAGGGAGACCTGAAAACAGTCGACCGCTTCAGCAATGATATACTTCAAAATGCTCCTCCTGCTTCACAGATAAAATCCATCGAGATAAACGAAACAAAATTCCCGCGATACAACAGCTTCAGAATTGCTGCAAGCAGGAATATCGAAAACCAGATCACTGAAGTGAGCCCCGACATAGCTGTTTGCCAGGAGTGCCTCGATGACATGAAAAATGATCCCGCAAGAATTGACTATCCATTTATCAACTGTACTAATTGCGGCCCCAGATTTTCTATTATTGAAGCGCTTCCGTATGACAGGCCAATGACTTCAATGAGAAGCTTCAGGATGTGTGAAAAATGCAAAAGGGAATATGACGATATCCTTGACCGGCGCTTCCATGCACAGCCTGTAGCATGCAACTCATGCGGACCCTCTTATCATTATAAAACTCCTTCACTTAACATTGCCAGCTTCAGGAAGATAATTGAGAAAATCTCTGCTCAGATCACTTCAGGCAAAACCATTGCAGTAAAAGGTCTCGGTGGATATTTCCTTATGTGCGATGCACTGAATGATGATGCCGTAAAAAAACTCAGACAGAAAAAACACCGCGATGCAAAACCTTTTGCCGTCATGTTCAGGGATATTGCTGCAGTAAGAAAATACTGCTTTCCGGATGCTGATGAGGAAAAAGAACTGGTTTCATGGAGACGTCCGGTTCTCATTTTAAGGCAGAAAGAGGTTCTGGCTCCTTCAGTAAGCAATGGCCTTAGAACAACCGGAGCAATGCTTCCATACATGCCATTTCACTACCTGATGTTCAGATCGTTAAAGACACCTGCCGTCGTTCTTACCAGCGGTAATATCTCCGATGATCCAATAATTACTGACGATGCAGAAGCAGAGAACCATCTGCTGCCAATAGCCGATTCATTGCTGAGCTATAACAGGAATATCATAAACCGGACAGATGATTCGGTGGTCAGGTTCATCAATCATAAACAAAGTATTATACGACGTTCACGCGGCTTTGTTCCACGTCCGGTTGATCTTAAACTCTTTTCAGAAGGGATCCTTGCCCTCGGGGCAGAACAGAAAAACAGTTTTTGCCTGGGCAAGGGCTTCCAGGCAATAATGAGCCAGTACATCGGCGATCTGAAAACTCCTGCAACTTATGAATTCTTTGCGGAGACCATAAATCGGTTCTCTGATCTTTTCAGGTTCACTCCGGCGAGCATTGCCTGCGATCTTCATCCTGATTACCTCTCAACCCAGCATGCAGAACGGCTCGAAAAAGATCTTAATATCCCCTTGTTCAGGATACAGCACCATCATGCACATATCGCCTCATGCATGGCTGAATTGGGGTTGGACGAGGAAGTGATCGGCATCAGCCTTGATGGAACCGGCTTTGGCACCGACGGGAACGCATGGGGAGGAGAATTTATGATCGCTGACCTTAAAGGATTCCGGCGGATAACTCACTTCGAAAATATTCCGATGCCCGGAGGCAATAAAGCAATATTGGAACCATGGAGGATGGCATACTCGTACCTTTATAAATATTTTGGCGACAGTTTCGATTATATGTCAATTCCTCTTTTCAAATCAATTCGTCCGGATAAGCTTGCTGCAGTCAGGGAATTGCTGGTCAAAAAAATAAATGTTCCGCTAACCTCAGGAGCAGGCCGTCTCTTTGATGCAGTTTCAGCACTGCTCGGCCTCTGTCCTGTCGAAACATTTGATTCGGAAGCACCTATGCGGCTTGAATCGGCAATAGTGCGTAAGATTGATGAATCATATCCTTTCACAAGTGATGTATCGATAAGTTTCCGTGATACATTTAAAGCAATTATAGAAGATCTGCCCCGGTTAAAAGTACCGGATATAGCTGCAAAATTCCACAATACTGTTGCACAGGTAATACTTCAGTCTGCAATTAAAATAAGAACTGATGCTTCGCTTACCAAAATTGTTCTTTCGGGAGGGGTTTTTCAGAATAAATATCTTCTTGAAAAATCAACCGATTTGCTGAAGAGAAACAAATTTATGGTATTTTCAAATCATCTTGTGCCGTCAAATGACGGAGGGATATCACTTGGACAGCTGATAATTGCTGCAAAAAAAATAAAATAATGTGTCTTAGCATTCCGGCAAGGATATTATCGATTAATGGCAAAATGGCAGAAGTCTCCGCAGGCGGATCCATTTTTAAAGCAGGCCTCCATATAATAGAAGATGCCAGACCGGGCGATTATATACTTCTGCATGCCGGATTCGCCATCCAGAAAATAAGCGAGGAAGAAGCCGTAGAAACACTAAGGATTATTGAAGAGATGAATAATTCCCTGAATGATATATGATGAAATACATAGATGAATACAGGGATAAAAAACTGATATCGGGTCTGGCAGATCTGATAGCAAGGTCTGTGAGGCAGAAATATATATTTATGGAAGTGTGCGGAGGCCATACAAATGCCATTCACAGGTTCGGCATCTCCGCACTTATCCCTGACTGCATCAGGCTTATATCTGGTCCTGGCTGTCCGGTTTGCGTAACAGGTAAAAGCTTCATTGACAAAGCTGTTGCCATATTAAAACTTGAAAACATAATTATCGCGACCTTCGGCGATCTGATCAGAGTCCCTGGTTCAGCTTCCTCGCTGGAAAAAGAGAGATCATCAGGCTCAGATATAAGAATAGTCCTTTCGGCTCTTGAGGCACTGGAGATAGCAAAACTTAATCCTGAAAAGAAAATAGTATTCCCGGGCATAGGTTTTGAAACGACTGCGCCGGGAACAGCTGTGGTTATAAAGCTGGCTGAGAAAGACCATATTGGAAACTTCTTTCTGTTAAATGCTCATAAGGTTATGCCGCCTGCAATGGAAGCAATTATCAGGGATGGAACAAATATTGACGGCTTTATCTGTCCGGGCCATGTCGCTGCAATAACAGGTTCATCCATATTCAATTTCATCCCTGAAAAATATAACCTGGGATGCTGTGTCACAGGCTTTGAACCGGCTGATCTTATGCAGTCGATCCTGATGCTTGTGCGGCAGAAAAACAATAATTCGCCAAAAGTGGAGATCCAGTATAACAGGGCGGTGACAGAAACAGGCAATCTGTTGGCGCAGAAGAATTTATCTGAGGTTTTTGAACCGTGCGATGACTGCTGGCGTGGCTTCGGCGTAATTCCTGACAGCGGGATGAAACTTCAAAAAAAATATGAAAAATTTGACGCAGATAAGGTTTTTTCGCCTGTCATTAGTTACACGGAAGATGATGGTTCATGTATATGCGGGGAGATCCTCAGGGGAATAAAGTCTCCTGCCGATTGTCCTCTTTTCGCCACCGTTTGTGTCCCGGAAAACCCGACAGGAGCCTGTATGGTGTCAAATGAAGGTACTTGCAATACGTGGTTCAGATATAAAATAAATGGATGAGATTATTACACTGAATCAGGGAAGCGGAGGCCGACAGACACTCAAACTTATCGATGGGGTGTTCAGGAAATACTTTGGAATGCCGGAGCCTCTTACCGATTCTGCAATCATTAAAGATGCTGGCGGAACGATCACATTTACCACTGATTCGTATGTTGTGGATCCGATCTTTTTCCCGGGAGGCAACATTGGAAGGCTTGCCATATGCGGCACCGTAAATGATCTTGCTGTGTCGGGAGCGGTCCCAAAATATATCTCGGCTGCATTCATCATTGAAGAAGGATTACCCTTGAAGGATCTGATAGCAATAGTTGAATCAATGGCCGGCGAAGCAGAGAAAGCAGGAGTAAGGATCGTTACCGGAGATACCAAGGTTGTTGAGAAGGGGAAATGCGATAAACTGTTCATAACAACTTCAGGGACAGGTATTCTGGATCCATCCAGGGAGCATATCAGCAGAGGCGAAAAAATCAAACAGGGAGATAAAATTATCATCAACGGACCTGTAGGCAATCATGCGCTGGCAGTTCTTGGCGCACGCAACAAATTGAGCTTCACCACCCCTGTCGTCTCCGACTGTGCTTCGCTGAATGGACTTACAGGAAGGATCATGGAGGAAAGCAAAGGCATACTTTTCATGCGCGACCTTACCAGGGGAGGGCTTGCTGCTGTGCTGAACGAACTTGCAGGGATGATCAGGATGGGAATAAGAATTGATGAAGCCTCGGTCCCGGTCGATGAACCTGTAAGAGGAATATGCGAGATGCTCGGATTCGATCCGCTCTATCTTGCCAATGAGGGTAAATTAATAGTGGTGACAGAAAGCAGTGAAGCTCAGAAAGTCCTGGATATCATGAGATCAGTTACATCAGGCAAGAAAGCGGCGATCATAGGGGAAGTAATTCTGGATAAAAAAAATCTGGTAACGCTGGATACCTCTGTAGGGGGGAAGCGCATACTCGATATGCCTTCAGGAACGCAACTGCCAAGAATATGCTAATGATCAGGCCATGCATGAGTTAAGGATAGCAGAAGATCTTTCGGCAATCGTGCTTGAAGCAGCAGGAAACGCAAAGCTTGAAAAAGTTTCAAAAGTGAATATCATTTTCGGACAGATGATCCAGATAGTACCTGATATTTTTGAATTTGCGTTCAGAGAATGCGTACGCGAGACAATTGCCGAAAACGCAAAAATCAGTATGGAGATTATGCCGGTAAAGATGAAATGCAGGGGATGTGGAAATGATTTCAGCGTGAAGGAGGATCGTCTGATCTGGAAATAATTAATGGTAAAGAATTGTTCATTAAAAGCATAGAAGGAGAATAGATATGGAAATAAAAATTATGAAGAATATCCTCGACAGGAACCAGAACAAGGCAAATGAAGTCAGGAGCCTGCTTGCATCGCATAAAGTAGTTATGGTGAATATCATCAGTTCTCCGGGAGCCGGCAAGACGACATTGCTCGAACGGACGCTGGAAGAATTAAATTCAAAGTTCAGGATCGGGGTTATTGAGGGTGACATAACAACCGACAGGGATGCACGCCGGCTGCAGAAGTTCGATATTCCTATCGTGGTCATAAATACCGAAGGAGGCTGTCATCTCGATTCGCACAGCATATCAAAAGTACTTGGTTCATTTGACCTTAATAACCTTGATGTTCTTTTTGTTGAGAATGTAGGCAACCTTATCTGTCCTTCACAATTTGACCTTGGCGAAACATTCAAGCTGGCCGTAGTCAGCACGACCGAAGGCGACGATAAACCCGGAAAATACCCTATGCTTTTCAGGGAAGCCAGGGCTGTATTGCTGAATAAAACGGATCTGATCCCCTATACAAATTTCAATCTTGAAAATTTTAAAAATGATCTTGCAGGTATCAATGCCAGGGTCCCGATGTTTGAGATCTCATGCACAAGGGGCGATGGAATGAAGGAGTGGTTTGAATGGATCAGCAGTCAGGTCAGAACTTAAATCCGCATGTAATGTCGAGACGATTGAGATTGAGTTTATCGATATATATATCATCTACCCGGAAAATATGTACGGTTTTTATATGCGAATACCTGTATCCGAGCTGGATGTATGAATCGAATCTGCCGTATGGCCACGATATTCCCAGTCCGGTGCCAAAAGTTGATCCTGTCTTGTTATCTACTCCTGAATAATCACTTCCTTCATCTGCTTCCAGATTGAACAGTGCACCTCCCTTTACATAACAGAAAGGTGACTGACGCTTCTTACTGAAGTTAACTTTATATTCTGCAAAGAGCGGCATCATTTTGTTTTCATAACGTTCGTAGCCAATTCCCGCGCTTATTGAATGGATCCTGTTTATCGTATATGTCAGCATTGGGGTGAATGAGAAGAGAATAAAGGAAACATTTCCAGATCCGAACAGCGTCCCGCTTTGTATAGTAAATCCAATGCCTTCCGGTCTCCAGTTTTCCAGGTCCTTCTTGATTTTATGTCCAAAAACGAATCTGTCAACTTCATTCACCGGGAATGTGAATATAAGACCGTCAGTTGTCCTGACAGAATAATGAGTTTGTGTTTTTTCCAGGATTTTGCCCCAGACCACACTGCTGTTTTTAAGGTAAAGAGTATCCGGAAGCTGTTGACTATTTAGAGTGAGTAAATTGAATATCAGTGCTATGATTGATAATATAATTCTTTTCATGCATTTCAGAATTTAAATCCCAGGGTGAGATCAATAATATTGTACTTATAGGCATAAACATGTCTTTTGTAGCCTGCGTTAAAGACTACATTTGCATAACTTGTATAGGCATATCTATAGCCGGCCTGGATGTGAAATTCTCTCCTGCCAGCTGGTAATGAAAGTCCGAACCCGGAACCATATGACCAGCCGGATGTAAGGATCGGGTCAAAATCCTGATTACCCTCTGCTCCATTCTGAGGATAAACTGAAATTAGTCCGCCTCCTCTTGCATAAAAGAAAGGTGTGGATCTTCTTTTGAAAAAATTGATCTTGTATTCCATAAACAGTGGTGCCATAAGTACATTGTAGAATTCCAGTCCCGTACCGACACTCAGTGAATGGATATTGAAAAATGTATATGTGATCATGGGAGTTATTGAAAACAAAATATGTGGATCATTATGCATTAAAATATTATCACAATATGATTTCTCCGAAAATGCAATCAGGACTCCGGCCTGCAGAGTAATACCCAGACCTTCAGGCCCGGGTGGTTCAACTTGCTTTTCAACCTGATCAGGTGTAAAGATAAACCGGAATCCATCGGCAGTTTTTATAAGAAACCTTTCCTTAGACTTCTCAATGAGCTTTCCATATACTACACTGCCGTTTTTCAGGTACAGAATGTCAACAGACTTTTCCGGTTCATGTTTTCCAGGAAATGCTCTTGAGACGAATCTGTCAACCTCTTCGTTAGAGAATATGAACTGGCGCCCGTCAACTGTCTGGATATTGTATTGATTTTCAGTGTTTCCCTTAATTGTACCATATATAATACTGCCATTTTTAAGATATAGCGTATCAAGGGATTGTTGGCCGGGAACCTGGGATGAAATGAATATCAGTAATATGGTAACAATCAGGAAATTTTTCATAATCATTTAATTACTATTATGAAATTCCCATTATAAAATTACGACTAAACAATGAATTATAGCCTGATAATCAGAATTATTATTCGATGGGCTAAGGTTTTTCATACCCTCGCAGAGGGTCGAATTGAAGTCTATAAATGTTCAGAATTTAAAACCAAAAGTAATATCAAAACGGTTAACATGATATCTGTATGTGTATGTATCCGGCGAACCTCCCTGATAGCTTGTAATTTGTTTTGTGTATGCATGTCTGTACCCGAGCTGTACGTATGAATCATACTTCCCGAAGGGCCATGATAACCCAAGTCCTGTACCGAATGTATGGCCGGGTAAGTAATCAATGTTGTAATAATCGTCTCCTTCGTCAGATTTATAATTAAAAAGGGCCCCTCCTTTAATGTAGTAGAATGGAGAGAGACGGTCCCTTGTGAAACTCAGCTTATATTCAGCAAACAGGGGCATCATTACTTCCTCATATAATTCGGCACCCGTTCCAATGCTTATCGAATTTATTTCATTTATGGTATAAGTGATCATAGGAGTGAATGAGAAGAGCAGAAAAACGAGCTCCTCTCCCGATCCGATCAGCATCCCGCTTTGCATTGTGAATCCCAGACCATGAGGTCTTCCAACTGCCTTTTCTTCGCCATGAGCTAGAAAATATCTATCCACCTGATCCGGCGTAAAACTGAATCTGAATCCTTCGGCAGTTTTAATCAGAAAGACATCTTTGGATTTTTCTACAATTTTGCCATATGCCACACTGCCATTTTTCAGGTACAGGGTGTCAACTGGTTTTTGTCCATAGACCTGTAATGAGATGAAAATAAATGTTATGGCAACTACCAGGAAGTTTTTCATAACTGTTCATTTACTGTTAAGGAACTTTCAACATAAAATTACAACCTTTACTGTAAAATAGAACTAATCAAGTGAATTTTAATTTGATGGTCTACGACCATCCGGAACATTACTCCGGGCAAAATTGCTACAATAATTTGATGGTCTACGACCATCGGCCGATGATTAGAAATTGCCAATTTAAGATCCTCGTAGAGGATCGAATTATTGTAGTAGATAGAGATATCTGATTACTCCTTCCAGACCCTCGTAGAGGGTCGAATAAGAATTATTCAGAGGATCAGAATTTGAATCCCCATTTCATCTCGAGGCGATAAAAATTGGCATGGTATGTATATTTAACAGGGAATGTCGAATAATAAGTGTTTTCCTCGGTATGAACCAGGTATCCATACCTGTATCCGAATTTAATATAGGACTCAAAATCCTTTATTGGCCAGCGGAATCCTGTACCGCCGCCAATAGTCCAGCCTCCTTTATAGTCTTCATCCCCTTCGGTACCTCCCAGCGGAACAAGCGCGCCTCCTCTTACATACATAAATGGTGATACATTCTTTTTAATGATCCTGAACCGGTACTCAAATGTAAGCGGAAGATAAAAAGCATCATATAATTCTGTGCCTGTCACAAAACCCAATGTATGACTGTTTGCGATCGTGTATGTCACCATCGGATTAAATGCGAAGAGCAGCGGGAAATTATAGTCTGATGAACCAACAAGCATGCCACTCTCTATGCCAAAACCAAATCCATCAGGATCGCTTATCTTTATTTCTGTTGGTTCAGACTTTGCGGCAAGAGTGAATTTTTCAACTTCACCAGCAGAAAAATTGAATAAGAATCCATCAACAGTCTTTATTTTATACATATTATCCTTCACCTCCATGATCTTTCCGAAAACAATGCTGCCATTTTTCAGGTAGAGTGCATCCTCTCCTTTCTGGGCATTTGTCTGTAATGAAATAAAGGTGAGTATTAAAAAAAGGAGCAGAGACTTTTTCATAAGAGCCTGGTTTGGTTCATGGGTTTAGCATGATTTTTGCTTAAATTTACATGATAAACCTGACATTATGAAAACAAAAATCATTCCATATATAGTAATACTTTTTTCATTCACATTTCTTTTTACTTCGTGTAATGAAACAACCTATAAGATTTATACAGGGAATGCACCGGTTTTTATGACTTATAACGAACTGCGGGCGGCAGTTGCTACTGAGCAGGATGTGGAACTTGAAAATCCCGGCAAAATATATTTCAAGGATGATTTTATTTTCATTGTGGAAGAGAGAAAGGGAATACATGTCTTTGACAACAGTAATCCATCGTCTCCGGTCAAAAGAACATTTGTATCCATTCCGGGGGTTGTCGATATCTCCATTTCCGGCAATATACTTTATGCTGACAGTTACATAGATCTGGTTGTTCTTGACCTTCAGGATATCAATAATATCCATGAGGTCACCAGGGTTAAAGATATTCTTCCATATGCTGTTCCTCCTGCCGATAATGATTACCCGATGGCCTGGGTTGATGAGAATAAAGGCGTTGTTACAGGCTGGGAAGTAAAAAAGATAAGGGAAGCATCTGAACACTATAATCCTATGTACCCAATCTATAAGCAGGAGGATTTTTATGACCAGGTGAGTGCTTCCGGAGCTTCTTCAGGAGTGAGCGGCAGCGGAGTAGGAACAGGCGGATCAATGGCCAGGTTTGGTATAAAAGGGAACATCCTGTATATATTGGGTCAATATGAGATAAAGATTCTTGATATTACCAGTAAGACCAATCCACTGCTTAAGGGATCAACATATTCTGTTTGGGGTTCTGAAACAATGTTCCTTACAGACAAATACATGTTCATCGGCACAACTACCGGTATGATAATCTTCGACCTTTCCATTCCGCTTTCTCCTCAGCAAAATAACTTTTTTACCCATGCAAATAGCTGCGATCCGGTTATCGTCGATGATACTCTGGCATACATCACTCTCAGAACCGGAACAACTTGCGGAGGTTCTACAAATGTCCTTTCTGTTGTAAATATCAAGAATATCGACTCTCCAAAGCTCGTCATGACTTACTCGATGACAAATCCCCACGGCCTTGGGAAGGACGACGATCTCCTTTTTATCTGCGATGGGAGTGCCGGGCTGAAAATTTTTGATGCCGCCGATCCTAAAACGATAACCAGTCATCTGATCAAAGCATATTCCGATATCCATGCCTATGATGTTATTCCTTTTAACGGTATCCTTATCCTGATTGGGGATGACGGACTTTATCAGTATGATTATTCGGATATAATGAATATATCACTCCTGAGTTCGATTGTTATTCCAGGTAGATGATTTCATTTCTTGTTTGTAATGACCCCCATCCCCCCTAAAGGGGGGCTAAAATCCAATATACTTTTTTAATTGTGGGATGGTTTTATGCCCCCTTCAGGGGGCAAGCCATCAGCTTGTATGCTGATGGCTTGGGGGTTTTTTGCATTTGCAGAAAATTATATAACATTAGCGTCATCATATTTTTGTTTAGTTTCATTCTAAATTAGTAACCATGACTTTTGTAAGCTTTTTTTGAAAAGTATTGTTATTAAATTAACAGCGCCTTTAATAAAGGATTAATTGTACAATAAACATTATTTAATTACCTAAAAATCAATAAGAAATGTACCAAGTAGGAAATCTTGTCAAGGAATTATCCGACAAGCATGGCCGTGAAAAAGAGAGTCTTATGCCTATTCTCCAGGGAATAGTTGAAAGGCATAACTATCTAACAGATGAGGCTATGGTTGAAGTTGCAAAGGAACTGGATATTTCCGCAGCTGAAGTGTATGGAACAGCCTCTTTTTATACCTTTCTCGACACACAGGTCAGAGGCAAATATGTGATAAGAGTCTGTAAGACAATAACATGCTCAATGAAGGGGAAGGGCGAAATTATCCAGACCCTGGAAGACATGCTGAAAATAAAGGTTGGTGAAACAACCTCCGACAGAATGTTCAGCCTGATCGAAACCAACTGTATCGGATGGTGCCATAAAGCCCCGGCAATTCTTATAAATGAAATGCCGTATACAGAGCTTTCGCCGGAGAAGGTTGTGGAAATAATCAAGGGTTACATGCAAAAAAAATAATTTCTCAACGACATGGAAAATAAAGGACTAAATAAGGTAGATCTTATATTCGAGAAGGTAGATCCAAAAGAAGTTCTGACCAAAGCTTACAAAATGAGCAGAGAGCAGATAATTCAGGATATCCTTGACTCAGGGCTCAAAGGACGCGGAGGCGCTGGATTCCCTACCGGATTAAAGTGGAAATATACCGCTGCCGAGAAAGAACCGGAAAAATATATCGTATGCAATGCCGATGAAGGCGAACCCGGAACTTTCAAAGACAGGGAAATACTCGACAGGGCAGCCTACAAGGTATACGGAGGAATGGCAATTGCCGGAAAAGCAATCGGGGCTGGCAAGGGCGTAGTATATCTGCGTGGCGAATACAGGTTCCTTCTTCCTCAATTGATGATAGAGCTTGAGAAATTCCATAAAATGATCAAAGAGATCGGATATGATTTCAAAATCAACTATTGCCTGGGCAGCGGAGCATATATCTGCGGCGAAGAGAGCGCTCTCTTTGAGTCAGTGGAAGGTGGCCGTGGTGAACCACGTAATAAGCCGCCTTACCCGACAACATCAGGAATTTTTGGAAAACCCACTTCAATTAATAACGTCGAAACTCTGGTTACGGCAATGATGATCATCAAGCACGGACCTGCCTCTTACAGCCAGCTTGGTACAAAAGATTCAAGAGGATCAAAAGTATTCTCCATATCAGGCGATACACCCACTCCCGGGATCTTTGAACTGGAGCTTGGTATGTCGGTGCTTGAATTTGTAAAGGAATTTGGCGATGGCGACACAAAAGCCGTTCAGGTTGGAGGCGCTTCAGGATTTTGCGTTCCAAGGAAAAAATTCGCAAGTACTGTCATAGGCTTTGAAGGCGTTCCTACAGGCGGATCAATGAAGCTCTTTAACAGCTCAAGATCAATGTATAATGTTCTCCATAACTACCTGGATTTCTTTGCTGAAGAATCATGCGGGCAATGCACTCCCTGCAGGGTTGGTTGCCAGCAGCTTTTAAAAGGCGTTGAAAAAGTCAAGAAAGGTGAAGTCAAGTCCACATACCTGAATGAGCTTCTGAAGCTTGCCGACACAATGAAAGTTGCAGCAAAATGCGGCCTTGGACAATCGGTGGGCAATGCCTTCAGAACTATTGTTGAGAACTTCAGGGAAGAGATCATTTACTAACTCATAAAAATTCCGAAATAATGATAAATCTGAGAATAAACGACATAAAGGTTTCAGCACAGCCGGGAACAACAGTTCTTGAAGCTGCCAGGAAACTGAATATCAATATACCCACACTTTGTAATCATCCCGACCTGTGTGTTGCAGGAAACTGCAGGGTATGCGTGGTTGAACAAACAGGCGCGAGGACACTCATTGCTGCTTGCGCAATGCCTGTCTCCGAAGGGATGGATATTCATACCAACACACTGAAAGTCAGGAACGCGCGCAAGCATATTGTAGAACTGCTTCTTTCTGAGCACAGATCGGATTGCACCAAATGCTACAAAAACCAGAAGTGCGAACTACAGGCTCTTGCAAACGAATTTGCATTCGGTGATACGATATTCCTTGATCTGGTGGAGGATCATAAATATTCTATCGACAGATCTTCACCTGCCTTTATAAAGGACGACAGCAAATGCATCCGCTGCCAGCGCTGCGTGAGAACATGTTCACAGCTGCAGCATATTTCTGCAATTGCTGTTGCAAACAAAGGACTGCATCAGAAGATATCCTCGTTCCACGACAGGCCTATGAGCCACGTGGTCTGCACAAACTGCGGACAATGCGTAAACCGTTGTCCTACGGGAGCACTTGTTGAAAAGACATCTATTGACCAGGTATGGGATGCTATCTATGATCCTGATAAACATGTAGTTGTTCAGACAGCTCCTGCAGTCAGAGTTGCCCTTGGAGAAGATTTGGGCTACGACCCCGGAGAAAGAGTTACGGGTAAAATGGTAACTGCATTGAGACAGCTGGGCTTTGATTCGATCCTTGACACTGACTTTACAGCCGACCTCACAATTATGGAAGAGGGGACAGAGCTTCTTACCCGGCTCAAGAAGATACTTGTTGACGGCGACAAAAAACTTGCACTTCCGATGTTCACATCATGTTCACCTGGCTGGATAAAATTCATAGAGCATAAATATCCTGAATTCCTGCCTAATCTTTCGACCTGCAAATCACCACAGCAGATGTTCGGCGCACTGGCAAAGACTTTCTATGCCCAGAGAATGAAGGTCGATCCTTCAAAGATTGTTTCGGTATCAATAATGCCATGCACTGCCAAGAAATATGAAGCCGAAAGACCGGAGATGAGAGCGAGCGGGTATAAAGATATTGATTTTGTCTTAACAACCCGTGAGCTTGCAATTATGATCAAGCAGGCCGGGATCGACTTCAAAAACCTGGAGCCATCGCATTATGATTCTATAATGGGAGAGTCGACCGGCGCGGCAGTCATCTTCGGTGCCACCGGCGGTGTTATGGAAGCTGCACTGCGTACTGCTTATGAGATAGTGACAGGCAGGGAAGTGCCGTTCAAAAACCTGAATATAACTCCTGTACGTGGTATGGATGGAGTGAAGGAGGCCACGATTAAAATAGAGGGATGCCTGCCGGAATGGAAATTCCTTGAAGGAGTAGAACTCAAAACCGCTATCGGGCATGGACTTGTCAATGCAAACAAGATCATGAGAAGGGTAAGGGAAGGAAAAGCTCCATGGCACTTTGTTGAGATAATGGCTTGTCCGGGCGGATGTATCGGAGGCGGCGGTCAGCCAATACCTACAAGCATGGAGATCAGGAAGAACCGGATGAAGGCTATCTACTCGGAAGATGAGCATATGGTACTTCGTAAATCGCATGAAAATCCAGATGTGATAGGCATCTACAAGGAATTCCTTGGTAAGCCGAACAGTCATGTATCACATGAACTGCTTCATACACACTACACGGAACGCGATAATTACTAGTGAAAATATACTTTAAGAAAAGCCGTCCTGAGCGTAGCCGAAGGACGGCTTTTTTATTGTCATCAAAATATCATAACTTTCCGTTAAAATGTATCAGCCATGGAAACCCACTACAACTGGAAG
>JALONV010000160.1 GCA_025454755.1 Bacteroidales bacterium
GCAACGGAAGTTACGGCAATTTATGACGGGGCATCGCGGTTTATCAGATCAATTGAAAACACTATAGATCAGGAATGAAGCAAAGAGCATATACCATATTAATAATAGTCCTGTTTGTTTTCACCCGGCAGGCTTTTTCGCAGGAATCTCAGGAAGACAAGTTCCGCCAAGGCCTTGATTATTTCAGTGCAGGCAGTTATGAGGAAGCGCTTGATATGTGGACAGGTCTTTATAAAAAAGGCTTCAGATCGGCAGAGCTCAATTACAATATTGGCAACGCATATTTCAAAATGAACAACATTCCAGGGGCTATTCTCTTTTATGAACGCGCAAATCTCCTTAAACCGGCCGATGAAGATATAAATTATAATCTGGGTATAGCCAGGACTCTTGCTGTTGACCGCTTTGAAGAGATACCGGAGATATTTCTTGTGAGATGGTACAATTTCATAGCGCTGATATTCTCTTCCAATACCTGGGCTACAATCAGCATAGCTTCATTTATGCTTTGCCTTTTATTGCTTTCCCTGTACTTTTATTCCTCAAAATACCGGCTTAAAGTTCTTGGATTCTGGATTGCTCTGTTAATGCTGGTATTGTCACTGTCATCACTTGCTATGACGATAAGGAACAAGAATCTTGTGTATGACAGCCGGAAGGCGATAATCTTTGCTCCCGTTGTAAATGGAAAGAGCTCTCCTGACTACAGCGGCACAGATCTATTTCTGCTTCACGAAGGTACAAAAGTAAGTGTGGAAGATGAAGTCGGGGAGTGGTTTGAAGTACGTTTGTCTGACGGAAACAAGGGATGGATACCTTCGAATAGTCTTGAAATTATATAGCCGGTGTGCAACTTATTTATTATCTTTCTTGTCAGATAAATGATAATCTTTCTAAATTCCCGGCTATGAAAAAACTTGTTTTCATCTCATTATTTATTATTGCTGTAATTTCCTGCAAGAAAACTGAGTGGTCTCCGGAAGGCCCTACCGACGTGAGGGTCAAAAATCTTCAGCCAAGTGAAACATTCTATAATGTGATTATCAGGACTGCAGGGGGAAGGGACACAACCGGCAATATTAAGAAACTGGGGAATATTGCCCCTGGCGACACATCAATTTTTCAGCGGGTTACCTTTGCTTATCCCAAAGCTGAGATCACGGCTACGATAAATGGGCAATTATTTTCAACAGGCGAATTTCAGAGCACTTACATGCAGTATATCAGCCGCTTCAGGATCACCTATGAAGTCTATATTTCCAATATGACCAACAGAGTGCTCACAATAAATAATGTGTCTTACGAAGAGCCGCTCGTCCTGAAATGAAGAAACGGCAGATCAACAGCTCACGCATGCCGGTTTACAGGGATGCCGGCTTCGAGCTCTATGATGCACAAACTGCTTCAGAAGCTTTCACCAAAGAATCAAATCCTGACCGGGATCCGGATATCTACATTTATTCCAGGTACAGGAATCCGACTGTTGTTGCAGCTGAAGAAGAAATAATGAAACTCGAGGGAGCAAAATGGGCTCTTCTCACGCAATCCGGAATGTCAGCCATAGATACGGCTGTCTCTATTTTCCAGTGCGGTAAAAAGATAAGACCCTGGTTATTCTTCAGTGAAATATATGGAGGTACTATTTCTTATGCGGAAACAATATTAAAACAATACCGGGGACTGGATATTCATAGTTTTTCTCCTGTAAATGAAAGGTATGATCTCTCCGCCTTCGAAAAGCTGCTAAAGGAGATTCGTCCGGAGTTCGTCTATATTGAAGCCATTTCAAATCCGATGCTGATTGTGCCTGATGTGACCGGCATTATCAGGATTGCAAAAAGGTATGGTTCAAAAGTGATTGCTGATAATACATTTGCTACTCCCTGTCTCTGGAAACCGCTGGAAAGCGGCGCAGATATTGTAATTCACAGCGCAACCAAATACTTCTCCGGACATGGCAATATCACTGCCGGTGTTGTTTGCGGGAACGACAGCAGAATATTGAAGAAGGCCATCAATTACCGGAAATATATCGGGCATATGATCTCTGCTGATGATGCATACAGGCTTCACGACCAGATACAAACCTTCGGACTCAGGTTCTTTCAGCAATGTAAAAATGCAGAAGCAGTAGCCTCTCTTTTAAAGACTTCTGAAAAGAAGGCTGGGGCGGTATGGTTACATTCGATTTTTCAGGAAAAAATATTGCAGAAAAGAGAAAAAGAAGGGATCATTTCATTAAAGCTGTCTCGCAAAAAATCAGGCTTATACCTTCTCTGGGCGATCCTAAAACAATAATCCTTCCCGTGGAATCCGTCTGGGGTGCCAAATATCCGGAACCCGGAATGCTCAGATTATCTGCAGGATTTGAAGAAACAAAAGAACTTATCAATCTGATTACACTTGCTAAAATGCCTGTTTCCGAAGAATCCTCTGGAAGCTGAAAGAGGAGAGGGGTGTACAGACTCCAGCACCAGATGCCTTGTCCTGTCGATTGCCTCACCTTTCTTTTGTGCATAAGCTCCCCAGAGAAAAAATACCAGGTTGTCTCTCTCTCTGTTAAGAGAAGAAATTGCAGAGTCGGTAAACTCTTCCCAGCCTTTTCTCTGGTGCGATCCCGCCATGTGTGCCCTTACAGTAAGAGTTGCATTCAGCAACAGCACACCCTGTCGCGCCCACCTGGTCAGATCCCCGCCTGCGACAGGCTTGCATCCGAGATCAGCTTCAATTTCTTTGAAGATGTTCTTAAGGCTTGGAGGATATTCAACGCCATCCTTCACTGAAAAACAGAGTCCGTGCGCCTGGCCAGGTCCATGATATGGATCCTGTCCGATGATCACTGCTTTAGCCTTCTCAAACGGACACAGATCAAACGCATTGAATATGAGATTTCCCGGAGGATATATTGTTTTAGTCCGGTACTCTTCCTTTACAAATTCCGATAACCTGATAAAATACTCCTTATCAAACTCCTCCTTTAATCTCAACTTCCATGATTCCTCAATCCTTACATCCATGACAATTGGTTGAAGGGAACTAAAGTAAAAAAGAAATCCATTAACCGCAAAGACGCAAAGAAAAAACGCAAAGAACGCAAAGCATTTTTCAATTAAATATCTTCTTTGTGTCCTTTGCGTCTTCTCCTCCGTACCGATCCATCGGGACGGAGACTTAGCGGACTTTGCGGTTAAAAATTATCTGCCATTTTCAATAATACCGGCTACTGTGCTCTCAAGTCTTGTAAGTCTTTCCCTGAGTTCTATATTCTCACCACTGAGTTCCGCATTCTTCTCATTAAGATCGTTAATCATGGATTTCTGATCCTGCAGTGCCCTTATCATCGGGGCAAAAAGACTGTTATACGTAATACCATCCGGAATACCATTGGAGTAAATAACCAGGTC
>JALONV010000029.1 GCA_025454755.1 Bacteroidales bacterium
GAAAGGAGGATTTGCAGTCGGTGGTTTTGATGCCACAAAAGGTTCGGTAACACCATTTACTTCACTTACCCCAAAGAACTATTTTATTGGTCATGAGGGGGGACAGAAAATTACATCCGGACAGTATAATTCTGTGGTAGGTTATCAAAGCGGGAAATTTATTACAAGTGGAGAGAGCAACGCTTTTCTTGGTTATCAGAGCGGATTTAATAATAACACGGGAAATGGCAATCTGTTCCTTGGTTATCAAACAGGATATTCTACAACAGGAGGAAGTTTTAACTCATTTGTTGGATTCAAAAGTGGATATTCAAATACTTCAGGTCTTAATAATTCATTTCTTGGTTCGTTTGCCGGGTACAGCAATACAACAGGTAATTACAACACATTTGTTGGAGATTCAGTAGGTTATAAAAACTCTAATGGTAATCAGAATTCGTTTTACGGAGATAAGGCTGGATTGAATAATTCAAGCGGGTCAAACAACGTATTTATTGGAAATCGTGCCGGGAATCTTAATACAACAGGTAATTCTTCAATATTTATTGGAAACAGCAGTGGATATTCAAATACAACTGCATCGTTTAATATCTTTCTAGGCTACAAAGCAGGATATGCAAATAGCTCTGGTTTTGATAATATATTCCAGGGCTACGAATCCGGTTTTTCAAACACCACTGGTTATTTTAATGTATTCCTGGGTGATCAATCTGGTTATTCAAATATTATCGGTAACTCAAATGTTTTTATTGGATACCAGGCAGGAAATAAGAATTCTGAAGGCGAACAGAACGTATTTATGGGACCCTTGGCAGGATTCAGCAATACCACGGGTTCTTATAATTTGTTTTTTGGCAGGGGTGCCGGTTATTCAAACACCACGGCAGAAAATAATATCTTCCTGGGTACAAGTGCGGGGTATAGTGTCACTACTGGCACTCAGAATGTCTTCATAGGAAACAGTTCGGGAGCAGATGGAACTACCGGTTGGGGAAATGTTTTTATGGGATACAGGTCAGGGATATCAAATACCTCCGGTTCTAGGAATATTTTTATTGGAGGAAATGCCGGAAGTTTAAATGATGCCGGATATGAAAATGTTTTTATTGGGGATGCTTCAGGCTTTAATAACACTTCGAACAGAGGCGTATTCATTGGCTCTAACTCAGGATATTCAAATACTGGAGGTTACGGAAATATATTTTTAGGACCACAAGCAGGTTATTCAAATACAACAGGTAACAGAAATATCATATTAGGTGACCAGACGGGATATAATAATATTACCGGGAATAATAATATTGTAGTAGGATATGAAGCTGGTTATTGGAGTACAGCGGGAGAAAATAATATTTTTGTTGGCACTTATTCAGGATTCAGTAATAAAGGGAATAATAATGTCTTTTTAGGCCATAATTCCGGATATATGGAAACTGGCTCAAACAAGCTTTATATTGCAAATTCAGATGCTGATGCAGATAATGCGCTTATTTACGGAGAATTTGATAATAAATATTTGAAGATTAATGCATTAACATCTGTCCAGGATGCACTTATTCTTGAGCCAAGAGGTTCGGCGCCATCATCTCCGACAAAGGGAATGATCTATTTCGATTCGACTGATAGCAAGCTAAAGGTATACGACGGAACTGTCTGGAGATCACTATGGTAAAAAATGTCTTGCAGGTCTGTTTCTATTCATACGACTTGCACGACTTAGATGACTTTTGGCTGCCTGACGCCTTTTTTTGGGAGGGAGAGAGGGGGAGAGGGGGAGATGTGGAGAAACTCCGTGAACTACTCCGTGTAACCCCGTGTCCTCCGTGGTGAAAAAAAACTGTAACGATACATCTCCGGTAAAACATTATACATAATAAATTACAGCCCATACGTCAAAAAAACTTGACAGGCTTTCTCTTTTAGCATAAACAGGCTTTCTCTTTTAGCATAACTTGCTTATTTAAGAGTGGCATTAAGGCTATAAGGCTTTAAGGTAAAGCAGTTTAATAATGCCGTAACACCGTAATACCGTAACACCGTAAAACCGTTAGTTATGAAAACAAAACTCTCCATTATCGCTTTACTTTTTCCTTTATCCTTTCTCCTTTTTCCTTGCACCGCTCAGGTGCCGCAGGGATTTAACTACCAGGCCATCGCACGCGATGGTTCGGGAAATGTGCTGCAAAACACTCCTCTGCAGGTTATGTTTTATGTTCAGTCATTGCAAACCGGCGGAACACTCTACTGGAAAGAGCTCCACTCATCTGTTACCACCAACAGCTTTGGCCTCTTTACACTGGTTGTGGGTAATGGCACGCGACAGACTGAGAGCACTGTGGCAACATTTGACCTGATAAACTGGAAGGTGACGCCGAAATATCTTAAAACGGAAATATATTATTCAAGTGCATGGCATGACCTTGGTACATCACAACTTTTAACTGTTCCCTATGCCATGGTCGCGGAGGATCTTGCAGGATCTGTCGCAAAACTGTCGGTGAAAGGAGAAACCACGGGATTTGAGGATGCCCTGTTTGAAGTAAAGAACAAGAACGGGCAGACAATTTTTGCGGTCTATAATGAAGGTGTGAGGATATATGTAGACGATGGAGCCAAAGGTCCGAAAGGCGGATTTGCGGTGGGAGGATTTGATATGACCAAGGCAACTAAAAGGGAATACTTAATTGTTAACGATG
The DNA here is from genome assembly GCA_025454755.1 of Bacteroidales bacterium. Lineage (GTDB taxonomy): Bacteria > Bacteroidota > Bacteroidia > Bacteroidales > VadinHA17 > LD21. Next base: position 2,697 of record JALONV010000029.1, read on the forward strand.
ATAGTGTCAGAATATATCTCGATACCAATCCGCTGACTAAAGGAAAAAAATCGGGTTTTGCTGTCGGAGGTTATGATATTACGAAGGGTACCATTCAAAATTACCTTGATGTAGGTGCAGATAGTGTAAGAGTCTATATTGACAATAATCCTGCGACAAAAAAAACCAAGGGAGGATTCGCGGTCGGAGGATATGACATGACAAAGGGAACCGGTGAGGAGTACCTGAGGGTAACCCGTGATAGCACAAGGATTTACGTTGATAACAATCCTGCAAAAGGTCTGAAGGGAGGCTTTGCTGTTGGCGGGTTTGATATGACAAAAGGAACCCAGACTATAACCCCATTTACATCACTTACACCACAGAATTATTTTATTGGGCATAAAAGTGGCATAATAAATACGACAGGAGTACATAACTCATTCGTCGGTTATGAGTCAGGAATGAAGAACAAATCAGGAAGAAAAAATGTGTTTCTTGGATATCATGCAGGTTATTCGAATGACACAGCATCATACAATGTATTTATTGGCAACGAATCCGGTAACTCTAATTTGTATGGAAGATTCAATACAATGATTGGATTCCAGGCAGGGTATACCAACTCGAATGCTGATAACAATGTTTTTCTGGGATATAAAGCAGGCTATACTAACAATGGTTCAAACAATGTATTTTTGGGTGTTGAAAGTGGCTATACCAATGGTGGCGGGATCAAGAATAATTTCATAGGTTTTCAGGCAGGACGTGCAAATGCAAATGGCCAAAGCAATGTTATGATTGGCAATCAGGCCGGATTGGCCAATACATCAGGGTCCTATAATATCTTTATTGGAGAGCTTGCAGGGAAAACAAATACCTCTGGCAGTTATAACAGCTTTATTGGTTATATGGCTGGTAACAGCAATTCCACTGCGGGTAATAATGTATTTATCGGCTATCAGTCAGGATATTACAGTACTTTGGGGACTGAAAATGTATTCATAGGAAATCTGGCTGGTCATTGGAATACAAATGGAGGTGTATCCGGGAACCAGGGTAATTATAATACTTTCCTTGGGACACATGCCGGTGAAAGGAACTTCACAGGATATAACAATGTTTACTTGGGAAATAAAGCCGGTTACGGACCATCTCCTGGAGGTTCATCAGGATCAAATAATGTGATGCTTGGAACAGAATCTGGACAGGCAATAACAAGCGGATCAAGCAATGTTCTTATAGGTACACAGACCGGATATAACATTACTTCAGGAAATTATAATGTTTTTCTGGGATTCCAGGCAGGATTGAATAATACGACAGCAAACTACAACACCTTTATTGGCTATGGTTCAGGAATTTCAAATACTGGAGGCCAATTCAATGTATTCCTTGGATATAGTGCCGGGTATACCACTTCAGCCGACAATAATGTTTTCCTTGGTTATAAAGCAGGATATACTAATTCTTCAGGCACAAGCAATGTGGCTGTGGGTAACAATGCAGGTTATTCAGGAACCGGAGGTTTAAGCAACGTATTTATCGGAGATTCTACCGGTTACGGAAATACCAACAGTTACAATGTCTTTCTTGGAAAAGGAAGCGGGAAAGTTAACATCGGTTCCTATAATGCATTCATGGGCTACCAGGCAGGATTCAAGAACACCAGCGGATCGAACAATGTCTTTATAGGTAACAGAGCCGGGAGAAGCAATACTACAGGAGGCAGTAACACCTTCATCGGATACCAGGCCGGAAAAGCTAATCTGGGTGGAGGTTATAATGTAATGATGGGTTATAATGCCGGACTTCTTAATACAAGCGGTGGTAGCAATGTTCTCATTGGTTACGAAAGCGGCAGGTCAAATACTAATGGAACCTATAATACATATATCGGATACCAGACAGGGTATTCAGGACAAACACCTTCTTATAACGTTTTCCTGGGCTATCAGAGTGGCTATTATACAACAGGAGGTGGCGGTGCCCTCGGATCTTACAATACGTTCATTGGTTACCAGAGCGGTTTATACAACACAACAGGTTATTATAACAATTTCATTGGTTATCAGGCAGGTCAGTGGAATACTACCGGGTACTCAAATGTAATAATCGGTGATCAGGCTGGATTTTACAATGATGAAGGTTCGAGGAATACATTTGTCGGACACTCTTCCGGAAATGCTAATACAGATGGTGCATCGAATGCATTTTTTGGCCATTACGCTGGAGGCGGGAATACTACAGGATCGACAAATACATTCATTGGAGAAAATTGCGCACAGCTAAATACAACCGGACAACAAAATACTTTCCTGGGGAGCATGGCTGGCTACAACAATACGACAGGCAGCTATAATACTCATCTTGGAACCTTTGCAGGAGGCACTATAAAGGGTGACAGAAATATCTGCATCGGGTACAACGCCGGCCCTGCCTCGACAACTTCATTGAGCAACAAACTTTATATTGATGTCTGGTCAAGCAATACACCTTTAATTTATGGTGACTTTACAGATGGTTCAGAAAAGGTTGTATTTAATGGCGAAGTTCGGGTCGATCATAATTCTTCAGCATACGATGTCTGGATTCAGGGGGGATCGGTGACATCCGGTTCTGACAGAAACCTTGCATTATTAGGTATAGATAATGATAGCGGTGACCAATTATATCTAAATTATGGTGGTGAATATACCGCAGGTGTAATTATAGGAGGTAATGTTGGAATCGGGACAACTTCGCCCTCTTTTCCTCTCGATGTGAGATCCTATGCTTATTCAAACCAGTCATACGGATTCCTTAATTCGGCAGGCTCAGTTGGAACAGCCAGCGGTAGCAGCATACCTTATTCAATACATGCACAGTATCGTATTCTCTGCCCCGAGTTCAATGCCAATTCGGATGCAAGGATAAAGGAGGTTCTTGATCTATCCGATAATCTTTCGGATCTCGATATTGTAAACAAACTCCAGGTTAAGAATTTCCGGTATATCGATAAAACGATGAACGGGGATAAGTCCAAAGTGGGATTTATAGCTCAGGATGTTGAACAGATTTACCCTGATGCAGTAAATTACAGCACCAATACAATTCCTGATATATATTCAGTATCTGAAAAAGTAGAATATACTCCTTCACAAAAAACGCTTACAATTACTCTTGCCAATCCTCATAATTTAAAGACCGGCGACAAAGTAAGCCTCTATACGGACAACGATGAATTTGTAAAGGTTATTACTGAAGTCGTATCCGAGAAGGCTTTTACGGTCGGTAATTGGGAGAAAGCAGTTGACCGGATCTTTGTATATGGAAAAGAGGTCAGTGATTTCAGGGCTGTTGATTATGACCGGATATTTACTTTAGGGATCAGTGCAATCCAGGAATTAAGCAGAGAAAACGATCAATTGAAATCCGAAGTCCAGTCGCTCAGGGAGGAGATGGAGCAGATAAAGGGGATGCTGGCGGGGGGAGATACAAGATAAATGGTGGTTATTCAGGGGGATTGCTTCGTCACTTCGTTCCTCGCAATGACGGTAATTATCATACAGATACTTTTTGGGCATTAACGGAGTTCTGAAAAGAATACTGTCATTGCGAGGAGGCACGCCACCACCTTCGCTAAAGATTCGGCGTTCAAAGGCGTGACGACGAAGCAATCTTTATGACCAAAACAAATTTTTATAAAGTTTCCTGACGCCGGTTGCCGGTCGTCAGTCACCCATTACCGGATGCTCGTCAAAAAAATTTGACTCATTTCCTTTTTTGTTCTAATTTTAATAGATTATTTGATTAATTATCAATTAACTGTTAAACCACAGGCTCATGGTAAAAAGGCCTTTATGCCTTAAAGCCATAACGCCTTAACGCCTTTCTGCTATGAAAACAAATACTCCCCTCTTTTATCTTTGGTCTTTTATCTTTGGTCTTTTCCTTAGCCCTGCGCCCCTTGCCCTGAGCCAGATCCCCCAGGGATTCAACTACCAGGCCATTGCGCGCGACGGTACCGGTGCTGTTCTGTCGAATACCTCTTTGCAGGTAATGTTTTATGTCCAATCCTTATCTACAGGCGGAACACTATACTGGAAAGAGCTGCATTCAACAGTAACCACCAACAGCTTTGGTCTCTTTAACCTGGTTGTAGGCAACGGTGTGAGACAGACAGAGAGCACAGTGGCAACATTCGACCTGATTGCCTGGAAGGTAACGCCCAAATATCTTAAAACGGAAATATACTATTCAAGCGCATGGCATGACCTTGGTACATCACAACTTATGACGGTTCCCTATGCAATGGTAGCCGAAGATCTGGCCGGTTCGGTTACGAAACTGGCAGTTAAGGGAGAAACATCAGGACTGGAGGAGGCTCTGTTTGAAGTTAAGAATAAGGATGGACAGACAGTTTTTGCCGTTTACAATGAAGGAGTGAGAGTATATGTCAGCAACGGAGCGAAGGCTGTGAAGGGAGGATTTGCAGTCGGTGGATTTGGTACCGATAAGGCGGAATCGACAAAATATCTCTTTGTGGGGAAAGACAGTGTGAGGATTTATCTGGACGCTAATCCTTTGACAAAAGGGAAAAAATCAGGTTTTGCCGTTGGAGGCTATGACCTGACCAAAGACACACAAGTCCAAAACTACCTTGATGTAAGTTCTGACAGCGTAAGAATATATATCGACAGTAATCCGGCCACTAAGAAAGTAAAGGGAGGATTTGCTGTTGGAGGTTATGATATGACAAAAGGAACAAGTACTAGTAATTATATGAATGTAAATACAGATGCAAGTGGGATAATTAATCCATCTCAAAACAGGATCCTTTGGTACCCTTTAAAAAATGCATTTCTTACCGGTAAAGTATTAGTTGAAAATAAAGACAGTATAGGCGAAAACTCCTTTTCAAGCGGATATGAGTCAAAAGCAGTAGGAGACTGGTCTCAGGCTTTAGGTTATAGAACTATTGCACGAGGTGATTACTCAACAGCAATAGGATATGGTTCTAAAGCATCAGGCCTTTCTTCTTTTGCAATTGGTCAGGGAACTGTTTCATCCGGAAATAGTTCAACTGTATTAGGTATCTCTTCTTATGCAAGAGATTATTGTGCATTTGCTGCCGGTTACAGATGTGAAGCAAATGGCGCCTATTCACTTGCTGTCGGGTGGAGTTCTGTGGCAAAGTGGACAGGCTGTGTAGCCATCGGAGTTGCTGATACTGCTTCAACTGTTTCATGTACAGCAATCGGCCATGTATGTAGAGCAACAGGATATGCATCAACAGCAATTGGCTACAATGCTATAGCAAGTGGCAGCTATTCAATAGCTATGGGGCCAGATGTACAGGCAAGAGGTGCGGAATCCATTGCAATTGGTACAAATTCAAAAGCAACAGGTACAAGATCTATTGGGCTATCAGGCGGTCGGGCATCGGGATCAAATGCATTGGCAGTTGGTGGATGTTATGCTAAAGGTAATGCTTCATTAGCATCAGGATATTATCCTGTTGCTGAGGGAGATGCCTCCGTAGCCCATGGATATTATACAGTCGCCAATTCCTATGCCTCCTTTGTGATTGGAAGATGTAACGATACTTCAACTTGCTTTTCAAAAACGGCGTGGGATTCCAGGGATCCGGTTTTTATTATTGGAAATGGTGCGGACCGTGGTCATCTGTCGAATGCGTTTACTGTTTACAAAAACGGGAATGCATATTTACAAACTGGACTTCAGATCGCTAATTCCAGTGGACCTATTACAGCAAACTGGTGGGAATTTGGAGTTGATAATGGCGGTGGAACCGGCATCGATTTTCACTCCAATACTTCTGCAATTGATTTTAGTTCGAGAATATACAGAACTCCTGGTAACAATGGTGATTTTCAGATTGTGAACGTTGGTACCGGAGGGTTGGATTTCCAGGTTAATGGAGCAAACAGATTGTATTTAAATTCGTCAGGCAATGTTGGAATTGGAACCAATGCTCCCTCAGAACGTTTGGACATTCGTGGTACAATAAGAAATACAACAAACACTACTTATGACGTATGGATTCAGGGAGGAGCAGCAACATCCGGAAGTGCTAGAAATCTTGCACTTTTAGGTGATATTGCGACTGACAAGCTGTATCTTAACTATGGGGGTGAGTATACGGGCGGAACTATTATTGATGGTAATGTAGGTGTTGGAACAACAACACCCGGAGCAAAACTTGATGTTGTAGGGGATATTCGATCATCTAATAAGATTTGGGCCGATCTTAGCGGTGCTTCAGCATCCTATTTCAGGGGAGGTAATGATGCTGAACTTTGGGATGTTGGTGTAGCTAATACTTTTGGGATTTATGGAGTCCAGAATAGTGCTGTTGCAACTTTAAGGCTCGGTAGCGGCGCTGCAGATATTTCAGGAAGTGGTGGTAATATCGGTATTGGAACTCTCAGTCCGGCTACTAAATTACATGTATCTCCCGGACAGGTAACTCTAAATGGTACTGATAATCCATACCTGGGTTTAAATAATGGAACCTATCAGGGTTACTGTGAAATCACATCTAATGTGCTCGCACTTACTTATAACGGATCAGTCAGACTCGCTGTCCATGCTACTGGAAATGTAGGTATAGCAACTACACTCCCTTCTTATAAACTTCAGGTCAATGGCTCTGTTGCAGGGGTAGGGGCATATGTCAATACTTCTGATGTAAGATTTAAAAAAGACATTGAGCCTATTACCGGTGCGCTTGAGAAAGTAATGGCATTGCAGGGAATTTATTTTAACTGGGACAGGAAAACTGATTCTGATTTTGATTTTGACAACAAAAAACATCTTGGCTTTTCTGCACAGGATATTGAGAAGGTAGTTCCTCAGGTTGTTTTCACCGCCAATGATAAGCTACAATCAAAGTCAATTGCTTATGGAGACCTGGTACCTTTGTTAGCCGAAGCTATCAAAGAACAGCAGCAGCAAATCGAATCCACAAAACAGGAAAACCAACAGCTTAGATCCGAACTGCAGTCACTCAGGGAGGAGATGCAGCAGATAAAGGGGATGCTGGCGAAGGGAGCTGCCAGATAGATGGTGGTTCATCAGGGGGATTGCTTCGTCCCCCGTGCAGGGTCCTCGCATTGACAGTTAATAGGAAAGAGGAGCAGAGTGGTAGACCTGTAATCTGCAATCGGTACCCTCAACCCTGAAAACCGGATTATATATGAATCAAAGTATTTTATGTTTAGAATATTCGTATATTTGTATGCGAAATATATCGCAACGAAAAAAATCGCAATGCAATGAAGGAAAATCCTTTTAAATTCGGCACTGTTGTAGATGGTCAGTATTTTACTGACAGAGAGGATGAAATCAGTAAAATAAGATCATTCCTGGAGAGTTCTAATCATCTCATTTTAATCAGTCCGAGAAGATTCGGGAAGACAAGCCTTATTAAAAAGATACTCAGCGAATCAGAGTACCGCTATCTGTACCTCGATATTCAACTGATCATTTCAGAAGATGATTTTGCATCTCAACTTCTCAGGAGGATTTACCGTATCTTCCCTTTTCAGAAACTAAAAGGAAAGATAAAATCATTCCGTTTAATCCCTTCTGTTATCCTGAACCCGGTTACAGGCGAAACAGAAATAGCATTCAAACCGGGTTCGAAAGACCTGACCCCGCTCGAAGATGTTCTGAACCTAATTGAAAAGCTGGGCTCAGAATCAGCCAGGATAAAAGTTGTGCTCGATGAATTCCAGGATATTTTCAGGATCAATCACGGCCTTGCCAGGATGCTTCGTTCAGTAATGCAAAATCATAAGGGTGTCAATTATATATTTATGGGAAGCAGCGAGTCGATGATAAGAGAGATCTTTGAAAAGAGAAGCTCACCTTTCTACCGGTTTGGTACACTATTTACCCTTGGTAAAATACCGGAAGAAAAATTCCGTCCATTCTTGCTGAAAAGATTTGCAGAAATTTCAGGGGAGGCTGTATCTCTCTCTGATGCAATTCTTAAAATCACCGGATGCCACCCTTATTATACGCAGCAAATTGCATTCACAGTATGGGAGATGCTCACTCTTCAGGGCTATAAACCGGATATAGTTGAGATTGCTGCGGATGAGATAGTCCGGAGCCATGATAATGACTTTGAACGTTTATGGAATACCTTTAACAGGACTGATATGCTTGTATTGACGGGAATGTCTATGAATGACATCTCTCCATTATCTGATGAGTTTAACAAACTTTATGGCTCCGGAGCTGCCAGTACTGTTTTCAGCACTTTAAAGCGGCTGACAATGAAGGGGATCCTCATCAAAGAATCATCATCGTACCATATTGATGACCCGTTTTTCAGAAGGTGGATCATTCTCAGGCGACAAATCTGACATTATGCATAGTATATTCCAGGCCACTCGTTAAAAAAAAACTTGACTTGCCTTTCTTTTTGGCATAACTTGCTTATACAAGATTGTCATTAAGGCATTAAGGCATAGCAGTTCCTTAACGCCATAACACCGTAGCACCGTAAAACCGTAACACCGTAACACCGTAATACCGTAAAACCGTAACACCGTCATACCGTAATACCGTTAGTTATGAAAACAAAACTCACCATTATCGCTTTACTTTTTCCTTTCTCCTTTCTCCTTTTTCCTTGCACCGCTCAGGTGCCGCAGGGATTTAACTATCAGGCCGTTGCGCAAACTTCTTCAGGGGCACCCATAACAAACACAACCTTACAAGTTAAAATGGGGATACTTTCGGATACACTGACACCTGTGGTCGTATGGGAAGAGCTCCATTCAACAGTGAAAACCAATATGAGTGGTGTGTTCAGCCTGGTTATAGGTACCGGGACAAAACAGGACGGAAGCGCACCCACATTTGAGGATATCGACTGGAGTTCAGGACCATTATACCTGCGAACTCAAATCTATTACCAGAGTGCCTGGAAAAACATGGGTTCTTCAAAGCTATGGTCCGTTCCCTATGCAATGGTAGCAGGAGATATTGGAGGACCGGTAAAGAAATTTTCTGTAACCGGTGAGACAAGCTCTTCAGAAGAACCTCTCTTTGAAGTAAAGAACAAAGACGGGCAGACGGTATTTGCGGTTTACAATGAAGGAGTAAGGATCTATGTCAGCGACGGTGCCAAGGCAATTAAAGGAGGATTTGCAGTAGGAGGCTTTGGGACAGACAAGGCCGAATCGACTAAGTATCTCTTTGTAGGAAAAGATAGTGTGCGGATCTATCTCGACACGAATCCATTGACCAAAGGCAGAAAGTCGGGCTTTGCCGTAGGGGGGTACGATATAACCAAAGGCATTATACAGAACTATCTTGATGTCAGTGCTGACAGTGTAAGGATATATATTGATAATGATCCTTCAACCAAGAAGGTAAAAGGTGGTTTTGCTGTAGGAGGATATGATATGACAAAAGAGTCGCAGGAAGAGTATCTCAGGGTTACACGCGACAGTACAAGAGTGTACGTCAATGATAATCCATCCAAGGGAATGAAAGGAGGATTTGCCGTGGGAGGATTCGATGCAACAAAAGGAACTCCTGCAACCATATTTACTTCACTGACTCCCCAAAACTATTTTATTGGTCACAGAAGCGGTATAAAAAATACTACAGGGATACACAACTCATTTGTCGGATATGAAGCAGGATTAAACAACAGATCCGGAAGAAAAAACGTATTTCTGGGATATCATGCAGGTTATTCAAATGATACCGCATCCTATAATGTATTCATTGGCAATGAAACGGGAAGTGCAAATACTTACGGCCGTTATAATACTTTCCTCGGCTACCAGGCAGGATACACAAATAACGCAAACTATAATACATTTCTGGGTTTCCAGTCGGGTTACTGGAATACGAGCTCCGGCTTTACAGGAAATGAAGGCAGCTATAATACTTTCATAGGTTATGCAGCCGGACATGCGAACCAGAAAGGATATAACAATGTTTATCTCGGATATGCTTCAGGCTATGGAGTGGCCGCATCCGGTTACAATAATGTGTCTATCGGAAATTATGCAGGTTATTCAGTCACTTCAGGGCGGGAGAATGTTCTGCTGGGAAATTCATCGGGATACAGTATCACAACCGGTGTCGCAAATGTAATTATCGGATTCGAAACAGGCCGTCTTACAACTACCGGTGTAAATAATGTTTTTCTCGGTTATCATTCAGGGTATTCAAATACCGGAGGTGCTTCGCCATTGGGGAGTTACAATACATTTATAGGATCAGATGCCGGAACATATAATACGACTGGAAACAAGAATATTTATATCGGATATGCTGCCGGACTCGGAGTAACATCAGGCTCTGCAGCAGCAAACAATGTAATGCTGGGCAATGAAACCGGAAGGGCAGTTACAACAGGCTCCAATAATGTCCTTCTTGGCAACCAGTCTGGTTATTCTCTTACTTCCGGTGCGTATAATGTATTCCTAGGGTACCAGTCAGGATATAGCAGTACTACCTCGGGTTATAATACTTTCATTGGATATGGAGCCGGCATATCAAATATAACAGGCCAGTACAACGTCTTCCTGGGCTATAGTGCAGGTAATAGCTCTTCAGCCAACAATAATGTTTTCCTTGGATATAAGGCAGGATATACTAATACCTCAGGAACAAGCAATGTTGCCGTGGGTAATAATGCAGGTTATTCGGGAACGGGTGGTCTAAGCAACGTATTTATTGGAGATTCAACCGGTTATGGAAATACAAGTAGTTACAATGTATTCCTCGGCAAAGGCAGTGGCAAAGCAAACACAGGATCGTATAATGCATTCATGGGTTACCAGGCAGGATTTAAAAACACAACCGGTTCAAATAATGTGTTTATCGGCAACAGGGCTGGAAGAAGCAATACTACCGGTGGAAGCAACACTTTTCTCGGCTACCAGGCTGGGAAAGGCAACCTGAGCGGTTATTACAATGTTTTCCTGGGATACAATGCAGGATTATCAAACACCACAGGAGGCAGTAATGTACTGCTCGGTTATGAAAGCGGAAGGTCAAATACCAACGGAACTTATAATACCTATATAGGTTATCAGACAGGTTATTCAGGACAAACACCTTCATATAACGTATTCCTGGGATATCAGAGTGGTTATTATAATGTTGGCGGAAGCGGTATACTTGGGTGCTTTAATACATTTATCGGTTATCAGAGCGGCCTTCTCAATACTACAGGATATAAAAACTGCTATATTGGTCACCAGGCAGGATACTACAATACTACCGGTTATTCAAATGTAATGATAGGTGACCAGGCAGGTTTATCAAACGATGACGGGTCAAGAAATACATTTGTAGGACTCTCCTCCGGATATGCAAACACTTCCGGAGGATCAAATGCATTTTTCGGTCATTACGCAGGTGGCGGAAATACGACAGGATCAATCAATACATTTATTGGGGAAAATTGTGCACAGGCCAATACAACTGGACAGCAAAATGCATTCCTGGGAAGCATGGCAGGCTATAACAATACTACAGGAAGCTTTAATACGTTCCTGGGGACAGATGCCGGAGGAACCATTACCGGTGACAGGAATATCTGTATTGGTTATAATGCCGGACCGGCCACCACTTCTGCGTTGAGCAACAGACTTTATATTGATGTCTGGTCAAGTAATGCGCCATTAATAGGCGGTGATTTTACCAATAATCGTGTGGGCATTAACCGCTTCCCGACGACCTATACTCTTGAAGTTGGAGGAACCATCTGGGCTAATGGCTCGGCTATAACCTCAGGCTCAACAACGTGGAGTGATGCCAGGTATAAGACAGATATTACACCACTGGTGGGAGCATTATCGGATATCATGAATCTGCAGGGCGTAAATTTCAACTGGAGAAGATCCGATTTCCCGGAACTTAACTTTTCAGAAGGTGAACAGATCGGCTTAATTGCCCAGGACGTTGAAAAGATTCTCCCTCAGTTGGTATATACCGGTCCCGATAGCTATAAGTCAGTATCCTATGAGAAGATGACACCGGTGCTAATTGAAGCAATCAAGGAGCAGCAGCATCAGATCGAATCCACAAAACAGGAAAACCAGCAGCTTAAATCTGAGTTGCAATCCCTGAAGGATAAGATGGACAGGATTGAGGCGATGCTGGCGAAGGGCGATACAAAATAATTCGTATGTCATCGGGGGGATTGCTTCGTCCCCCGCCTTGCGGGATCCTCGCAATGACGGTAATTATCATATAGATACTGGTTGAGCTTTAACGGAATTCTTATAGGAATACTGTCATTGCGAGGAGCGCAGCGACGAAGCAATCTTTATGGTTCACCTGAATGTTAATACCCACCCCTAACCCCCCACCAAAGCGGGGCAGGCTTCCGCTGACGCGGAATCTCCACTTCGTTCCGATCTCCAAGGAGGGGATCCTTTTTTCCTGACGCCTGACGCCCGTCGCCTGACGCCTTATTTTTCTATCACTCCTGACCCGATCACTTCGTCGCCATCATACCATGCCGAAAACTGCCCGGGTGCGACGCCTCGCTGTAATTTATTGAAAATGAAATATATACCTTCTTTGCGCTGGTATAGCTTCGCTTTCTGCAAGGGCTGCCGGTACCTGATCCTTACCATATACTCACGGCTTTCGCCTTCAGCCATAGCCAGGTCGGTACGGATCCAGTGAACATCATCTTTCCTTATGGAGAGACCTTTACGATATAATCCGGGATGCGATTGCCCTTCGCCAACATACAATATATTCTTTTCAACATCGGTACCGATCACAAAAAGTGGTTCCTTGTAGCCACCTACATTTATTCCCTTTCTCTGGCCAATGGTAAAAAAATGAGCGCCGTTATGAGTACCTATATTTTTTCCTGACAACGGATCATATACATGTGGTGAGACAGCCGCAGCAAGAAAAGTCTCGTCTGTATCATCCGGATATCCCGGTTCCCATTTTTTATAATCATAAGTTGATGGGATCTCAATGATCTTCCCTTTTTTTGCCTCAAGTTTCTGCTGAAGAAATGTGGGCAGATGAACCTTCCCGACAAAGCATATGCCCTGCGAATCCTTGCGACGGGCTGTTGCCAGTCCCAGCCTGTCTGCTATTTTGCGGACCTCTGGTTTTGTAAGATCACCTATCGGGAAAAGGGCATAGCCCAACTGTGACTGGCTTACCTGGCACAGAAAATAACTCTGGTCCTTGTTTTCATCCTTGCCTGCCAGAAGCCTGAATATCCTGCCGCTTTTTAGTCTGATCTCATCTTTCCGGCAGTAATGGCCTGTCGCAACGAAATCACCGCCGAGCTTCCGTGCCTCATCTGCAAATGAATCGAACTTTATCTCCCTGTTACACAGCACATCGGGATTTGGTGTGCGTCCTTTCTCATACTCTGCAAACATATAGTCGATAACTCTTTTCCTGTAAGGTTCGCTGAGGTCAACAAAATAAAAAGGAATGTCAAGCTTCTTTGCAACCATCTCTGCGAACATCAGATCGTCTTCCCAGTGACAGTCGCTCTGGAGAAGTCCTGTTGTATCGTGCCAGTTCCTCATGAAAAGGCCTTCAACAACATATCCCTGTTCCTTCAGCACCCATGCTGCAACACTGGAATCAACACCGCCTGAGAGGCCGACTATTACTTTATTTTTCACGGAGCAAAGATAGTAAAAGTGAACAGGCCCCCCAACCCCCCTAAAGGGGTTCTAAATTCAGATACTTAGGATATTTATTATTAGGATTTTAGACCCCCTTTAGGGGGTGCCGCGCAGCGGCGGGGGTTATTATAAAGCAAGACAAATCCTTAAAAGTATAAATCAGTGGAGACAATGCAAAATTGGTTAACTTTATCAACTATGTCAACCGGCACCTTAACGAAATACAGCGCCTCCGCAGGCTCAGGAAAAACCTTCAGCCTGACTTCGATATACTTGTCGCATCTGTTCAGGGAGAAAGAGAGTTACAGGAAAATCCTTGCTGTTACATTCACGAACAAGGCTACTTCTGAAATGAAGAGCCGTATACTTGAACAGCTTCATATCCTTTCAACCGGAGGAAAATCTGAATATCTGAAAGGTCTTGTCAGCGAGACAGGTAAAAGTGAAGAGGAGATCAGAAAAAGAGCCGGAGAGCTCCTTCACACGATCCTTCATGATTTTACAAGATTCTCTGTCTGCACCATCGATGCTTTTTTCCAAAAGATCATCAGGGCATTTGCAAGAGAGTCAGGTCTTCATTCAGGTTTCAATATTGAACTGGACCACAGTCTGATACTCTCATCGGCAGTCGATGAAATGATAGCTTCATCGGCAGATGATAATGAATTAAAGGAGTGGCTCAATGAATATGTGAATTCAAAACTGAGTGATGAAAAAAGCTGGAATCCGCGTGATGAGATCATGGCTTTGGCAGAAGAGTTGTTCAAAGAAAGATTTAAGATCCTTTCAACGGAAGAACGATCGAGACTTGAGGATAAGAAATTCCTGCTTGAATATATCGGGAAACTAAGGGCTATCAGGAAAAAATTTGAGGAGACATTGTTTGATGCAGGGAAGGAGTGCGACAGGATTTTTACTCTATATAGTCTTACTGATGACATGTTCTATTATAAGGGCAATGGAGTCCCCGGTTTTGTACATGCTCTTGCCTCACGCAATATGGCTGTGCCTAAAACTCATGTCAGGGCGATCATGGGAGATCCCCCCAAATGGTCGACAAAAGCCATGGCGCCGGAGCTTCAGGAGGCAATTGCCGCTGGCCTTGACAAGACACTAAGGGATGCTATCAGGTACTACGACGACAACCTTGTTTCATATAACAGTGCGAATGAAATACTCTCAAACATATATTCTGTAGGAATCCTTTCTGATATCCTGAAAAAGGTAAGGCTGATAGCTTCCTCAGAGAACAGCTTCCTCATTTCGGATGCCGGTGAGTTCCTGCATGATATCACGGCTGACGATCAGGCGCCGTTCATATATGAGAAGATAGGCAACAGGTATGAACATTATATGATAGATGAGTTCCAGGATACCTCAAGGATACAGTGGGATAATTTCTTTCCGCTCATTGAAGAGAGCATGGGACGAGGCAATGATAACCTGGTGGTGGGCGATATAAAACAATCAATATACCGTTTCAGGAACAGCGACTGGAGGATCCTTGGATTATTGCTTGACAGACAGATACCTGAAGAAAGACTACATAGCATTCCCCTGGATACAAATTACAGAAGCAGATCAAATATCATCAGATTCAACAACACACTCTTTACTCTTATACCTGAGAACATAGATTCCATGTTCAGTGCCGATGCGGACCCTGTCAGCTTTAAGGAAATTTATTCCGAAGCAGTCCAGAAAGATCCGGGCAGGGACACCGGCGGTTATGTAAGAATAGATTTCATTGATAATGATTATGAGAGTGTAATCAACAAATCAGGCAAAGAAACTGATAAACCATCGAGGGACTGGAAGGAGAAAGTGCTTGAGAAGCTGCCATCCGTAATCGAGCTGTTTCAGGATAAAGGGTATTCTGCATCCGATATCGGGATCATTGTACGCAGCGGCAGAGAGGGAACAGATGTGCTGAATATGATGATCAGGCACAGCAATAACAGTCCGGATGAAAAGAAAAGCAGATATAATTATAATATAGTATCCGATTATTCGCTTACGCTTTCCAATTCGCATGCAATAACCTTTATTATATCTGTTCTGAAAGTGCTCAATAACTCCAGGGATGATGTAAGCCGCGCGGCAATCCTCAGGTTTTATCTCCTTGCGACAGGTTCAGCAGATGCTGAAAATGTTCCCCTGGATCTTAATGCACTGAGGGACGGATCACATGGCCTCTTTCCGGCGGGATATGGAGAATTTATGGAAAGAGCATCGCACCTTTCTCTTTTTGAGGCGATTGAAAATATTATCAGCTTCTTCGGGCTTGGATCTCATCCCTGGAATGTGGCGTACCTCAACACTTTTCAGGATCTTGTCATCGGTTTTTCCGGAACAAAGGATACTGACCTTCGATCTTTTCTCGACTGGTGGGAAACAACCGGAACAAATAAATCAGTGGTGCTCCCGGCCAACCAGGATGCTGCGAGGATATTCACCATACATAAAGTGAAAGGGCTGGAATTCAGGGTAATCATATTACCTTTCCTTTCCTGGAACGACGATCACGATACTCATCATCGTGAAATTGTATGGGTAAAACCACCTGATGTAGAGCCTTTTAATGACCTTGGAATAGTCCCGATACGTTACAGGAGGGATCCTCTGGTTTCAATTTTCAATGAATTCTTCAGGCAGGAGAAGTATTCGGCATACCTCGATAATCTGAACCTGCTCTATGTTGCAATGACCAGGGCACAGGATGCCATTTATGGCTTTGCAGCGGAGAAACCTGATATAAACAGCGGGATCTCAAAACTGCTCAAAGATGCTTTGACATCGTATAAAAATCCTGCAGGAAAACAGGGCATTGAAATGAAAGAATTCTATAATGCAGAACTCAGGATATTTGAATTGGGTGAAATGGCAGAGAGGAAGAGATCACCCGCAGCCGGGAACTTCATCCTTACAAGTGAATATAAAGTATGTCAGAGACCTGATTCACTGAGACTTAAGCTTCATGGGGAGAACTATTTCATTGCAACACGGGAGGAAGTTGCAAGCAGGATAAATTACGGAAAGCTGATGCACAGGGCATTTGAATTTATTGACACAATCGATGATATTACCGGGGCAGTCGGGCGGCTTGTACTGGAAGGATTGATACCGCTTTCAGAATCGGAATCAATGACTTACCGGCTTAGAGAGCTTATTTCAATGCCGGCAGTTGCGGACTGGTTCCTTCCCGGGAACAGGATCTTGAAAGAAGCAGAAATACTTACTCCGTCAGGAACAGTGAAACGTCCCGACAGGGTGATAGTCAGGGATGGAAAAGCAGTGATCATCGATTTTAAGTTCGGAGAAGAGAACGCCCATTATGCTGATCAGATCCTGCAATACCGGGATCTTCTTATAGGGATGGGTTACAGACATGTGGAAGGTTACCTATGGTATGTCGACAGAAACAAAATCACTGAGGTCTGATGCAGAAATATCAGTGGGGACATGAGCGGCGGTTCAACGCCTATTCCAATTATTTCCGTAAGCTCTATGGCTCAAGGATACAGAAATTATCCATTGATGCCGGATTTACATGTCCAAACCGTGACGGATCAAAAGGCACAGGCGGATGTACCTACTGTAACAACGATGCTTTCAATCCTTCCTATTGCATTCCGGAAAAAACGGTTGCCCGGCAGATAGAGGAGGGGATAAGCTTCCATCAGAAGAGGTACCGCAGGGCCGATTCATACCTTGCATATTTCCAGGCATACTCAAATACCTATGCCCCTCTTCCCAGGTTGAAAGAATTGTATGAAGAAGCTTTGGCTCAACCCGGCGTGATAGGGCTTATCATCGGTACCAGACCTGATTGCATCGATGAGGAAAAACTGAAATATCTGAGCAGACTGGCAAAGAGATTTTATATCGCCGTGGAGTTTGGCATTGAGTCGTGTTATGATAAGACACTTGTAAGAATTAACAGGGGACATACATATAAAGATGCCGAAAATGCAATCATGGCAACATCTTCGTATGGTATAAACACAGGTGCTCATTTCATTTTTGGATTGCCTGGCGAAACCAGGGAAGAAATGCTTGCAGAAGCTGATATTATATCGAAGCTTCCCCTGAAAACTGTAAAATTCCATCAGCTCCAGATAATCAAAGGAACCCTCATGGAAAAGGAATTCATTGAAAGACCTTCCGATTTTCAACTCTTTTCGTGGGAAGATTATCTCGACTTCATTGTCATGTTCCTTGAAAGACTGAATCCGGATATTGTTGTGGAGCGTTTCACCGGAGAGGCTCCACCAAGGTTCCTTGCCAGATTATTGTGGGGAAAGAAGCGGACCGATCAGATCGTAAACCTTATCGAAAAGAGGCTCGAAGAGCTTGATACGTGGCAGGGCAGGCTATATGGATTACCTCTCCCCTTTAAGGGTAATGATGTTGGCATTTATTAATTTTGACTGCAAGACAATATATGGAATACTTCCTTCAACACATTGCAAGGTCCCTTTATAAAGAATATGGTGATAACCTGCGTGATCACTGTCTTGTATTTCCCAGCCGCCGTTCAGGCTTATTCTTCCTTAAATACCTCTCTGCAGAGATTGAGAAGCCGGTCTGGACTCCGTCAATAATGACTATAAACGATCTTTTCCGTTCCTTGTCATCTCTCAGACCTGCCGAGAATGAAATACTTCTGTTCGAGCTCTTTAAAGTCTACAGTGATATAAATAAAAGCAAGGAGAGCTTTGAAGATTTCTACTTCTGGGGCGACATGCTTCTGAACGATTTTGACGATGTTGACAAGTATCTTGCAGACGCATCAAAGCTGTTTCAGAATGTAAGCGACCTCAAAAAGATCGACCAGCAGTTCGGTGGCCTCACCGGTGAACAGATTGAGATTGTACAGAGGTTCTGGACTAATTTCAATCCTGAGAAGAGTACCGGGGCAAAACAAAAGTTTATAAGCATCTGGTCGATCCTTGAAAGTCTTTATGCCGGCTTCAGAAAAATCCTGAAGGAGAAGAATCTTGCCTATGAGGGAATGATCTTCAGGGACGTCGCAGGAAATCCTGATTTTATGAATTCGCTGGCTTTCAGATGGAGAATGGTGCATTTTGTCGGGTTCAATGCGCTGAATGAATGTGAGAAGAGGATGATGCTTAAACTGAAGGAATCAGGGAAAGCAAAGTTCTATTGGGATTACGACAATTCTTATATCGGCGGAAGCGGGTTGAATTCTGCAGGATATTTTTTAAGGAGTAACATAAGGGATTTTGGAAATAACATGCCTGACGGATGGAACTATGAGACTTATGTTTCAAAAATGACTGCAGGAGTGAAGCGTCAGGTCATTGAAACTTCATCCGATATTGCACAGGTGAAGCTGATACCTGAGCTGCTCAGCCGGATACCCGGACTCACTCCTGATAATGCACATAATACTGCTGTTGTCCTTGCTGATGAAAACCTGCTGCTGCCTGTTCTGACAAGCCTTCCTGAAGATATTCCGGATATTAATATCACGATGGGATATCCTCTGAAGCAGACATCGGCATATCTGCTCGTCAGACAACTGCTCGATCTGCAGAGAAATGCAAAGATCAGGGACGGAGTGGTACTTTTCAGCCACGATGATGTCACACGCCTACTCAAAAACGATCTGATATCCGGACTGATGGATGAAAAGGAGAGGAATATACCTGACGATATAATCAGGCACAATCTGATACTGGTCCCTGATAAACTCTTCAGGGATTCATCCGGATTGTCGATTATTTTTGTGAAAGCTTCAACTCCGCTGGCGATCTCTGACTATATTAAGAACATCCTTTTACATATCGTAAAGAAGGAACCTGGAGAAGCTTCAGATGCGGATATGCCCGGAAGTATTCTTAATGAATTCATTTACAGGATTATCCTTGCCATCAATCGCCTTGAAGCAATTACCACGAGTCCAGATATAGACCTTACGATCGATACATGGACCAGGTTGCTTGACAGGATCCTCAGGACAGAGTCTGTGCCATTCTCAGGAGAACCTCTTTCGGGTATTCAGATCATGGGTATACTGGAGACCAGGACTCTGGACTTTAAGAACCTGGTTATGCTGTCGGTAAATGAAGGGATAATGCCTGCAGTAACAGCCTCATCATCATTCATCCCTTTCAGCCTCAGACAGGCATTCGGACTTCCTTCGCTGAATCATCAGGAATCAATATATGCATATCATTTCTACAGGCTTCTGCACAGAGCAGAGAATGTCACTTTCGTATATAATTCCAACCCGGAAGGACTAAGAAGCGGTGAAATAAGCAGATTCATTCAGCAAATGAAATATGAACCATCGGCCTCACCTGACTTTCTAAATTTGAGTTTTGAGATCAAGAATCCTGTAACCATCGGAAACACTATTGAGAGAAAAGCTGAGCATCTCATGAAGCTGAAACTCCGGTTCCCCGAAGGAGACCGGGAACGTCCACTATCTCCTTCTGCGATAAATACCTGGTTAAGCTGCCGTATGAAATTCTATTATCAGTATGTAAACGGGCTCAGCGAACCTAAGAAGGTGATAACGGAGATTGATCCTGCCATGCTTGGATCAATGGTTCATGCAACTGTCAGAAGCCTCTATTCAGATTTCATCGGGAAAACAGTTGAACCTGGAACTGTCAAAGGATTCATTGAAAACAGGAAGGCTCTTTCTTATCTGATCCGCAATTCCGTAAACGAAGTTCTTAAAAGGGAAAATGAGTCCTATGCAGCTATCAATGAAATCATGGTCAAAGAGGTGCTTTTGAATTATTTAATGAGGATTCTTGAATTCGACAGAACATCAGCTCCTTTTACCATTCTATCTATTGAAAAGCCATATTCATTCAGGTTTTCATTTGAAACCGGGACGGGCAGGCAAGAATTAATCGCCGGAGGAAAGATAGACAGGGTAGATGTCCGGGACAACGTGACAAGGATAGTGGATTATAAGACGGGCAAAATATCTGATTCTGTTTTAAGCATTGCCGATCTTTTCAGGGATGACAGGGATAAGGATCCGGATGCATGGCTTCAGACTCTGCTCTATTGCGAAGCATATATCTCAGAGACAAAGGGAGTTAAAGTAAGACCTTCTGTATATAAAATAAAAAAGACACCGGGTAAGGATGTCACGGATAAACTCATTCTGGGAGATTCGGTCATCGAAGATTATTCGGCAATACGTAATGAGTTCATTGCAAATCTGGAATCGGTTGTCAGGACTATT
This sequence comes from Bacteroidales bacterium, assembly GCA_025454755.1. Lineage (GTDB taxonomy): Bacteria > Bacteroidota > Bacteroidia > Bacteroidales > VadinHA17 > LD21. The sequence goes on from JALONV010000029.1 coordinate 23,565, forward strand.
TTCAGCGCTGATGAGCCGTTCAGAATGACAGCCATGAGAAATAAAAAGTGCGGCTATTGTCCTTTCAGAGTGTTATGCGGCCGTCAGTGATATATTCAACAGATAATTATTTTTATTAATTTAGTGTTTCTTTTAATTATGGCCTTATGACAACCGGGTACTCAGATTACAGGGTAGAGATTAAGAATGTTAAGTTTACAACAGATGACGGTAGGACATGTCCCCGGACTGCAATAATTACCCTGATCAATCCTGAAGGCAAAGAGTCGGGTACTGAATTGTTTGGCGCCGTGGATGTCAACATACTTTATGATCTTATTAACGAAGGAAAAGATATCGTGCTTGATAATATGTACGTATCAGATTTTTCTCTGTCATCCTTCCGGAGGCATAACAATATAGAGAAGAAAGCCATTGTTCCCATAAAATCATTATCGGCAAAAAACGCCTTTTTCGAATCAAAGGTTTGCAACGATTTTTCTCATGCCAGGTTTGCAGATGGCGAGGTAAGCTTTGACGGAACTCATTTTGCAAAAGGAAGGGTCGCATTCACAGGCTCGGTTTTCGGAAAAGGAGATGTGATCTTTTCAAATACTTATTTTGCTGACGGAAATATTGAATTCAACGGGTGCTCTTTCGGTGAGGGTGATTTCCTCTTCAAGAATTCTATTGTAAAAGACGGGATCAAGGATTTCCAGGATATTCAGTTCGGCAATGGGGAAGTGAGTTTTGCCAATACTGAATTCAACTCGGGCGAGCTTCTTTTCATAAATACCCGTTTTAACAGCGGAAAATTTAATTTTAAAGTAACCAGAATAACCGGAGGAAAGGTTGATTTCCATTATTCGGTATTCGGTGATTGCGATATTATGTTTGAGCGCACGGAGTTTGGAAACAGCAGGGTCGATTTCAGGACTGTCGATTTTGGCTCAGGAAGGATAAACTTCAACAGGTCGGTTTTTGGAAATGGTGAAGTTAATTTCGAAGGAGCCTCCTGCAAAGCCGGCAAGATCCAGTTCAAAAAAGCGGAATTTGGATCAGGATTGAAAAGTTTCAACCTGATGGAAATGGAAAATACTGAGATCAGCTTTGATAGAACCGGATTTGGTGAGGGTGATGTATCGTTCTATGAATCCGGGTTTTCATCGCTTTCTCTTAAATCGTGCCACCTGAACACATATTTCGATCTCCGGCTTTCAAAGGCACAGCTGCTGGATATTTCAGATACTATAGTCCGTGATATAGTAGACCTTGAACCATATGATTTCCCTGTAGATATTAAAGTAGTTGACCTGTCGGGAATGCGACTTGTCGGCAAGCTTTATATTGACTGGAAACGCAACAGGTGCAAAGAGGTTATTATGCGGCAGGAGGGGACTACCTTAAGACAAAAAGCTGAACAATTCAGGATACTGAAGGAGAATTTCAGGGAAACAGGCAAATATTCTGATGAAGATGAAGCCTATGTGATGTTCAAAAGATTCGAGTCAAAATCATGGCTTACCGAACAGAAGGAAAAAGGAGGACTGACAAAGATATTAAGCTATGTTCCTCACGGATTCAAATGGCTTGTCTTTGATGCTATGGGGCTTTATGCCACAAACCCGGCACGAGTTCTGGTTTCAATGGCTACCGGTTACCTGCTTTTCAGTATTATTTATGTCCTGATGATCGTATTTACCAACGCTGATATTGTTTCATCGACATCCGACCATCTGGGTGTTGTGGCCCGCTCATTTTATCACAGCGCAATTACTTTCTTTACAATAGGTTACGGTGATCATTACCCTTTTGGTGCAGCGCGCGTAATATCAAGCATTGAGGGATTTATGGGAGTATTCCTGATGTCCTATTTTACTGTCGCTTTTGTCAGGAAGGTGCTGAGATAGGATCTCATTTTTCCATTTCACGTTG
>JALONV010000094.1 GCA_025454755.1 Bacteroidales bacterium
CAGATTGACACTCTGGATGGTGGACAGGTCATCAATATATGTTTCAATATCATCAGCAAGGTTTTTCATCTCCTCGAAATCCTGGCCCTTGATTATCACGCTTTCGCTCGAAGTACCGATACCAAGCATTTTCATGAATCCTTCTCCCGGATTAACAGTTCCCATTCCGCCGCCTCCACCCCCGGTAAAACCTCCGCTTGTAGAGACATCATCCATGCTTACTTCAGCTGAAGAAATATTTTTTGTTTTCTCAGAAATGTCATTCTTTATTTCGGGCAGGCTCCTTGTGCTTTCCTTATCCCACTCTTCCTTCAGGCTTATAGTCACTGTGGCCTGTTCTTCCTCGATGCGGCTTACTATATCTTCTTTTTCGGGAATTGATGCAAGCCTCGATTCAATTTCAGTTATGACAGCGTCGGTTTTTTCAAGGGTTGAGCCTGCTGGCATTGTAACACTGAGCCTGAAATCCGGGGTTGTTATTTCCTGCGTTTCCGACATAGTTAATGTGAGACTGATAAGGAGCGCAGCAAAAAATAGCACCAGCGTTCCGATAATTGTTTTTGCAGGGTTCCTCATGCTCGATTTCAGGGCGAGATGGTAAGCCTGTATCAACCTGTTATGTATCGACAGCCTTTTAAATATTTCAGCATTTCCGACAGATTTCCGGGAAAGCAGGTAATATGTAGCCATAGGGATAAACAGCACTGCCACTGAAAGAGAAACCAGCAGAGTGGATACAATTGAAACCCCTGTGTTTTCGCCAATGATCTTAACAAGAAAATTGGAAGTGAATAAGAATGGAAGGAAGACAACAACGGTTGTCTGACGGAGGTCTCGAAATCCTTCCCGGTTCCCGCGAGCCGGTATATATTCTCCAGCACCACTACCGAATTATCTACCAGCATTCCTATGGCAAGAGCAATACCAACAAGTGTGAGACTGTTCAGGGAAATGTCAAATGCATAAAAGAAATTGAAGGCGATATAAACCGAGATCGGTATCGATGCCCCGATTATAGTGACAAGGCGTATATTTCTCAGGAAGAACCAAAGGATCAATACCGCGAGAAACGCTCCTGTTATTGCCAGGTTTATAACCTGGGTCAGGTTCTCTTCCATCGTCTCGGCGCTGTTATACTGGATGACAACTTCAACACCTTTGGGCGCCAGATCCCTGTTTAATTTTTCAATCTGTTTGATGGCATCATGTGAAAGATCAATGAGATTTGCCTGGTTGTCATTTACAAGGTTCATCGTCACGGAATTCATTCCGTTCACCCTGCTGTAGGATGTCTCTTCCTTCACCCCGTAAAAGATCTCCGCAATATCGCGAAGCAATATAGGCCCATTCTGTTTTACAATGATACCGCCGATGTCGCTTACATCGGTATACTCTGAAGTAATATTTACAAAATATTCATTATTCCCGTCGACAACCTTGCCGGCAAAAGACTTATCCCTGCCGCTGTTGTTCAGCAGTGTGCTGATCTGCCCCATGGTAATTCCGTTGGCTTTGCATGCTTTTTCGTCGAGTCTTACCTCAATGGAATTCTCTTTTCCCCCGTACACCTGAACGCCTGCAATTCCATCGATATTCTCCAGTCTGGGTTTTATCTCCCTGTCGGCTATATTCCTGATCCTGTCAACGCCGCCTTCACCTCTGACCTGGAGCGACATAAACTGATTCGTCATCTGTTCAAGATCGACCTTCATAACATTGATTACGAACTCTTCCGGTATGGAGCTCTTAACGATATCTATTTTTTCCTGGAGTTTCAGGTTGGCATATTTAAGGTCGGCATTCTGAGTGAAGTAGATATATATCACGCCATAGCGGGAGGAAATATTAGATTCGATCTTTTCGACGTCCTCAAGTGTTCCTACTGCTCCTTCGATGGGTATAACAGCCTGTGTTTCAATATATGAAGGATCCGTTTCGAGCATGGTGCCTACCTGCACCACCATTCCCGGAAGCTGGAAATTAGGTATCAGCTCCAGCGACAGCTTCTGATAGGATATGAAGCCGAGCATAGCCAATCCGAGGAACAGCATGCTGATGAGAATCCTTCTTTTTATTATAAAGTCCATCTTACCCTGCTAAATTGTTAAAGGATCTGTTTCCGCTTTTCTTTTGCCTCTCACAAATTCACCAAAGGAATCAAAAATCCAGTAAACGCAGGGTATCACAACAAGTGTCAGAAGTGTCGAAGATACCAATCCGCCTGTTACAGCGAGTGCCATCGGTGCCCTGAGCGATGCGCTTTCACCTATCCCGATAGTAAGAGGTAAAAGAGCGAGAATTGTTGTAAGACTTGTCATCAGGATCGGCCTTATTCGCTGCGATCCTGCCATAATAATTGCCTCTTTCTTCCCGATGCCTGACTCCCTGAGCTGGTTAATCCGGTTTATCAGAAGAATGGCATTGTTCACTGCAATCCCCCCCAGCATGATTATTCCTATATATGCCATCATATTAAGCGGCTTGCCAAGTATGAAGAAAGTCAATATCGTTCCCACTCCGGCAAGCGGTATGGTAAGCATAATTATGAATGGCTGTATTATTGATTCAAACTGTGCGGCCAGAACCATGAACACCAATACCAGTGAAAGGATAAGGGCAAAAGTGAGGTTCGAGGTAGACTCTTTTCTTTTCATTTCCTCACCGGTGAATTCCATTTTATAATCGACAGGCAGTGTCACAGCTTTCAGTGCGTTTTCAGCATCACGGACAACACGGTCAAATGCCATGTCGGGATTAACCATTGCATATATGTAGCAGGTTCTGGACTGGTTCCGCCTGGTTATCTCCCTCGGGCTTACAATCGTCCTGATTTCGGCCAGTTCGCTGAGAGGTACCTTTACAGACCCGGCAGTGATCATGAGATCGTGCAGCTGATGAAGGGAAATATCTCCAAGTTTTATCGTGATATCCTTAAGCTCGCCATCTTTTTCAAAGCTCCCGGCAGAAGATCCTTCCAGAAAGCTCTTAATCTGATTTATAACATTGTCCACTGAAGCGCTGTAATAACTTGTTTTGAATCGATCAATGACAACCTCAACTTCCGGTGTACCCTCATCCATAGATGTGGTAATATTATAAAGTCCCGGATTCTGTTCAAGGATTGCCCTTGATTCCTTCAATATTTTTTCAAGCTCGTTGTAATCTTCACCCGAGATCTCGAGTGCAAATGGTGATTCATTAGTCCCCAGTGAAGTCTGAAGAGCAGTCTCTTCACGGACAAAACTTACCTCGAGGTCAGGTATATTTTTAAGGTAATCTCCAATAAGGGTTATCGCATTTTCTGTTTCAAGTGCATATTCTTTATTAAGCAATATCTTCAGCGAAGCCGAATTCTCACCTTTCACAGCAGACGACTGGCTGAGTGTTGAGGTATTATCTTCTCCCGCCTCGCTGTAGACAAGCTTAAGCTTCTCACCCAGCAATCCCCTGATTATCCCTTCGGTTTTTGCTGCAGTGCTGTATGTTCTCTCGAGGCTTGTACCCTCCGGCAGCTTAAGTTCAACTGTGAATTCCGCGGATTCTGATTTCGGCATGAATTCGCTTCCCAGCCGTGGTATCAGAAGCGCCGTTCCACCAAGCAAACCTAAAGAAAGTAAAATTACCAGAACTCTTTTCTCAACTGTTTTTTCGAGGAATCTGGTGTACCAGTTGAATTTTACGGGAGAGCTGAGTCGTGCTTTCTTCTTTTCATCAGTGAATAAAGTTGAAACAAGCATCGGTATAACAAGCATGGCAACTACCAGCGATGACAGCAGCGCAAAAGCCACTGTCCATGCCTGGTCGCGGAACATCTCGCTGGAAGCTCCCTGAAGGTAAACAATAGGAAGAAATACCACTATCGTTGTAACTGTTGATGATGTTATAGCTGCCCCAACCTGCCCTGTTCCATTTATAACAGCATCCTTAAGAGACATTCCTTCTTCCCTGAGACGTGTTATATTCTCAAGCACGACAATCGCATTGTCAACCAGCATCCCCGCTCCAAGGGCAAGGCCGCCGAGAGTCATTATGTTCAGGGTGAGGTGGTTGAAATACATCAGGTTGAAGGTTGCAATGATGGATATCGGTATTGCAATACTGATGACCAGTGTGGTGCCAATCCTTCTGAGAAAGATATAGAGGACAAATACAGCCAGAAATATACCTATTAACAATGTATTCTTGACTTCACCGATTGCGTTGTCGATGTATGTACCCTGGTCAAGAACCTTAACAAATTCATATCCGGGCAATGCATTTCCCATCACGGCAATTGCCTCATCGAGACTCTCAACCGCATCTACAGTATTGTATTTAGGCTCTTTGTAAATGGCAAGGCCGATACATCTCTCACCGTTAATAGTTACAATGTTTTCCGGATCTTTATTGGCGAAGCTTACTTTCGCTACATCTCTCAGGTAGACCGGTACTCTTTCAGAAGTTGAAGAAGTTGAAGGAGTTGAGGATGAAGGTTGTTTAAAACCCACGATGATATTTTCAAGATCAGTGAGATCTTCAAGCACGCTGACCCCTTTTACTACATATTTTGTTCCCATATCGACGATTGAGCCGCCGGAAACATTACGGTTATAGTTGCTGATCTGTGTGCCTATTCCATCGGCAGTGAGTCCGAATGATTCGAGAATATATTTATTGGTCTCAATCACCACTTCGCTCTCTTCCTTGCCAATGATCTTGACATCAGCCACGCCTTCAATCCTTACGAGTTCATTGCGGATATAGTTTTCTGCAACTTTCCTCAGCTCATCCATGTTGGAGATACGGTCATTCTTAAGCCCGACTATCATAACAGGAGAAGCATTGGGATCGTATTGTGATATCGTAAATTCCTCAAGGTCAGAATTTTGGCTGAATGAGTTAAGCTCTTTCTGCAGATCAAGGAAAGCTTCATCCATATCCTTGTTCCAGCCGTATTCCACAGTTATGTTTGCCGAACCGGCATGAGACACTGAAGATACCTGAGTTACATTGCTTTGTCTCATCGCCAGTGACTCAATCTGGTCGACATAGTTCTTCTCTATCTCCTCCGGAGGTTTTTCCCCGGCCGTAAGCTCAATATAGATCTTGGGATTATTAAGATCGGGGAAGAGGTCTGTGCCAAGCTTCCCGAACGAAATGAATCCCAGCAGAACTATGCCCAGCACCAGCATAAGTACTGTTACAGGGTATTTTACGGCAAATCTTGCAATGGCGTTCATACCGTCTATTTAATGATTTTCACCTTCGACCTGTTGCTAAGCGTTTCGAAGCCGCTTGTTACAACACGCTCATTCTTCATGAGCCCCCTGGTGACTTCAACATCTGTAAGATTTTCAAGACCTGTTTCAATGACCTTTTCATTTGCCACACTTCGGTCGATGGTGAAGACGGTCTTGCCCCTCTGACGGGATAGGATTATGCTTTTCGGGATCACGATAGCAGAATCTTTGTGAGCGGTGACAATATCTGCCTTGACAAACATTCCGGGACGCAGGATGTAATCATTGTTGTCGATTGCGATAGTCCCTTTAAATGTCCTGGTATCTGCATTTATTGCAGGCGACAGCTGGGTTATGCTTCCGATTATTGTATCTTCAGGGATAGTATAATTGGTAAGCTTAACCTTCTGTCCGGGCTTTATCACAGCAATATATTTTTCAGGAAGCTGCACATCCATATACATGGTCCGGTAATCCATTATCCTGGCTATGGTAACTCCGGATGATACTTCTGTCCCCTGTGTATAGTACGGAAGATCGACAATTACACCATCGATAGGAGCTGCAATCCTGGTTTTCTGAAGTTGAAGTTTTGAGTTCACCACTGTCGTTTTGGCATTTTCATAGTTGATGCCTGCTGTCTTGAGTTCCTTGAGCGTCACACCGCCTTTCTCGTAGAGTGACTCCTGCTTCCTGAGCTCGGTTTCCATTAGCTCCAGGTTCAGCTTGTTTGTTTCCATTTTGACGGAATTGACATACTCCTCATCCTCCAGTCTCGCTATCAGGGCGCCGGCTTTGATCTTATCGCCAAGCTGCCACAGTTTGCCTGTCTGCGGATTTTTCTCGAGGAAATATGCTGCTGCTATCTTTGATTTAAGTTCAATCTCGCCCTTTGGGAAAGCAGTTCCCGTGGTGTTCACGAACTCTTCTATCGGTTTGAGTTTCAGCTCTTCGACTGAAACGGGAATTTCAACATCGGCAGTCAGGTTCTGGTCCTGGTTTCTGCAACCAACTATTGCAACGATGAATGCACCTAATAGGATAATTGACTTTTTCATATTGTATAGGTTACTTTTGTTCTATTGTTTTAACAGGTGTTACAGGTATTTTCTTTTCAAAATCGTAAAGAGTCTGAATCTTGAGGTTTAGAAGCTCAAGCTTGTATGATATAAGTGAATTAGTATACGAAAGTTGTTTCTCCGAAAGCTGGTTCTGATATATGTTCAGGTCCATTCCGGTAAGATCACCGTTCTTGTATTTTTCAAGGTTAAGATCATAAGTAAGCTGTGCATTTGTAACGTTCTGTCTTGCTATTTCAATCTGGTTCTGAAGGTTAAGAAGATTCCTGTACACTTTTCTCACTCCCAGGATGATATTGCTCTGTTCTTCTTCATAGGAGATGTTTGCAGACTCGATATTTGCTTCGGTTGCTTTAATTCTCGATTTTCTTTCTCCCCAGTCCCAGAGAGGAATTGAAAGTGATAATTCGACACTTTCATTATCAGTAGGGCTTTTATATACATTTCCGAAATTCTCATTGTCACCAAACAGGCCGACCGAGAGGCCGAGGCTTCCCTTGAACTCATTCAGCGCTTTTGTCTGGATAAGATCGAACTGCGATGTCTCTATGCTGATCTGACTCTGTCTGAGCTCCATCCTGTTTGCAAGCCCCTGGTCGATTGCGAAGGTAATATCTACCTGCACTGTGTCAACCGCTATGTTGGGAAGAACAGAGAAATCGTCATAAAGGCTCATGCCTATCAGCAGTTTGAATTCATCCTTGGCATTTTCAAATGAGACCTGGCTGTTCTCATATTCCGATTTTGACGATGCCAGGTTCAGCTCTGCCTGGAACATCTCCTCGCGTGCTGAAATGCCGGCATCGACCTTATTCTTTGATACTTCGTAGCTTTTCTGCATGTTCTGGTAGGCCTGATTTGAAATATCCATGCTCTGCTGCTGCTGGTACACATAATAGAATGCCTGTGTCACACTCTTCTCGAGCGAGAGAAGCTGAATTGCATAATTGAGCTGTGCATTTTCAAGAGCCAGTCGCAATTCCTTAAGCTGAAGCTTTGTTCTGTTATAAGTAAAAAGAGGCTGATCGAGGTTCAGAGCCAGCCTGTTGCTGAATCCCTTGGTGGTTTTGTTTGCATATTCGCTGTATGAGTCCTTGTATCCAAAACGGTTTGTAAGGGAGACAACAGCATCGGTGAACACAATGGGCTGTGCAATGGTAAAAAGACCGTAACTTTCAACGGTCCTTGTGGAGTTCCATTCCGAGATCAGGTCATTGAATTCGCGGTTCTGGTTATAACCAATCGGATTCACCGAAAGGGAAAACTGCGATTTCAATGCTGCATTCTGAGCATTGAGGTTCTCCTGACTTCTTACCAGATTCAGCCTGGTCCTCTTCATTGAAGGGCTGTTGTCCTCTGCGATCTTCAGCGCCTCCTCAAGTGTAACAGCCTTTTGCGGGAATACACATAGCACATTGAACACCAGCAACACCCCGGTCACAATAATTTTGCTACCTGTTTTGAATGATCTTTTCATTATTTTGTTCTTAGTTCGATTGTTCAAATGTTCAATTGTTCTTCTTCTGCCTTACGCCCGATGCCTGTCGCCTGATGCCCTTAATTTACCTTCACCCATTTAATAGCATCTCCCAGCACAACTTTACCCTCTGACTGGTTCGTCAGTTCAACTTT
>JALONV010000005.1 GCA_025454755.1 Bacteroidales bacterium
AAAAAACAACAGGGACGCGATCTGCGTCCCTGTGTTAATTACAGCCTGCCTGTAAGCCGGGTTCTGTCGTGTTCCATCATTTATCTTGCCGCAACATCACTGCAGCGATCATACGACCTACCCCCCGGCATCGGACGAGCAGTCCTCAGCGCCGGTATACATGGTCTTTCAACCCATGAGGTGTACGGCTTCCGGTGTCGCCGCCGGAACCGGTGGGCTCTTACCCCGCCTTTTCACCGTAGCCGCCCTTCGACTACGCTCAGGGCGGCTGTTATTTTCTGTTACACTGCCATATCCTCGCGGATATCTTCCCGTTAGGAAGCATGGTGCTCGTTGTTGCCCGGACTTTCCTCCCCCCTGAGCCAAGCCGAAGGGGGCGATGGAACAGCCTGCTGTGGCGCAAAGGTATGAAAAAGCAGGTTAATGTGAAAACTTGGTTAATTTTGCAGAACAAATACGGTACGGCGGTACAACGGTGCGACGGTGCGGCGCTATTGTGACTTCATACCGACATACCGACATACCGAAATACCAATAATATTACCAGAACAGATTGTTACCAAAAATAAATATAGAGGATTACAGGTATGACCTTCCGGAGGAGCGGATAGCGCAATATCCTGTATCAGAAAGGGATAGATCAAAACTTCTTTTATATCAGAATGGCAATATATCGGAAGATGTTTTCAGAAATATCGCCGGCTATCTGCCATCCGATTCACTTCTGGTCTTCAATAATACTAAGGTTATACGCGCCAGACTGTTGTTCAGAAAAGAGACCGGCGCAGCTATAGAGATATTCTGCCTTGAGCCGTTAGTCCCGGCAGATTATGAACAGTCATTTGGCTCAGCAGAACCTGTGGAATGGAAATGTATAATCGGCAATCTTAAGAAATGGAAGAGCGGAATGTTATCTTCGAAATTCAGCCATAAAGGCAAAGAGTTTGAATTAGAAGCCAGTAAAATAAAACCGGAGGGCGGGGCATGGAGGATAAGGTTTTCGTGGAACAATGAAAAGATAACTTTCAGAGAAGTGACTGAATCAGCAGGGCATATTCCTCTCCCACCCTATGTAAAGAGAGAAGACGAGCAAGAAGATAATATAAGGTACCAGACAGTGTACTCAAAGATAAAGGGATCAGTAGCTGCTCCTACAGCGGGTCTGCATTTCACTGACAATGTTCTATCAGCCATCAATAATAAAGGTATCAGGAGAGTCGATCTTACCCTGCATATCGGAGCAGGCACTTTCAAACCGGTGAAGACAAATGATATTTCAAAGCATGAGATGCATTGTGAACACTTTATTATTAAAGAAGAGCTTATCGAAACTCTTCTTTCCTTACAGGGAAAAATAATTGCAGTTGGCACCACGAGCGTAAGAACTCTGGAAAGTCTTTACTGGCTTGGTGTAAAACTAAGAAATAACACCGGCCGTAATATAAAATTCAATATTGATCAATGGGAACCATACAAAGAGCAGCGTGAAATATCTGTCGGGGAATCGTTCAAAACGTTACTGGCAGAAATAAAAAGAGGCGGAAATGGCTTTCTTCATGGTTCTACGACGATGATGATAATCCCCGGTTACAGGTTCAGGATCATAAATGGAATGATCACCAATTTCCATCAACCCGGAAGTACTTTGCTGCTCCTGGTATCAGCCTATATCGGAGAAGATTGGCAAAAGATCTACAGATACGCACTCTACAACAGATTCAGGTTTCTCAGTTTTGGCGACAGTTCCCTGCTGATAAAGTAGCTGTTCATATGTAATTGAATACTTGTTCACTTTCATAGTTTCCATCTCTTTGAAATTAGTGTGAATTTTATTTTATTTGTCGCCTAACTTGTCAGACGATGAACAGCAACAAATTACTACAGCAGTTGACCGCCATATTCGGAATATTCATGGTGGCTTTTTATATTGGAGTCGGAGTTTTCATGTTGTTTTATGCCAGAAAATGGTTTATGATCGATAAAGCAATATCCGTTATTATGGGGTCAACTTTCCTGTTCTTTGGCGTTTACAGGATCTTTGTTTCAATAAATCAGGTACGCAGAGCTTTTTTTCCCAGGGAGGAAGATGAGGAATGATTTTTTCGTTTAGTTGTTTCAGATGGTCTTGGCATACACTTTGCTGTTGTAATTCCGGAAAAAAGTTTACTAACTAAAAATTAAAACTATGAATATAGTTATATTTACCAAAAAATTGATTATTATTGCATTCCGTAATTTTGTTTCCCACATCACAGGAAAAGTGATCAACAAGTTAAACTTTAGCCTCAGTTCAGGATTACAGCTTCTTGCAGTTGCATCAATGACTTTTATGGTTTCATGCAATTCCGGTCCTAAAGTTCCCGCAGAATCTCCTACCAGGGGCGATATAAAAATCATTGCAGATGAATCGTTCAAGCCGCTGATTGATGCTGAAGTATCAACTTTTGTTCAGCTTTATGTAAATGCAAAAATCAAAGCTGCGTATAAGCCGGAAGTGGATGTGATAAATGATTTTATGAATGATTCCGTAAAAGTCATTGTCACCAGCAGAAAACTTACTGAAGATCAGGTACGGTATTTAAGGGATACACTGGTAATAGCCCGTACAATAACATTTGCATATGATGCACTCGCTCTTATTACAAATAAGGAAAATAAAGATACGGTGCTCAAATATAAAGATGTGAAGGATGTTTTCCTGGGTATAGCCTCTGAATGGAAAGACATAAATCCAAAATCCAGGCTTGGAGAGATAAAGGTTGTTTTTGACAATACAAAGTCGGGGAACATAAGATATTTTAAGGAACTATTCGAGATCAAGACCGGTTTACCGTACAATTTCTATGCATTGAACACCAATGCAGAAGTCGTGGATTTCGTATCGAGGAATCCGGAAGCCATAGGCATAATAAGCGTTAACTGGATTAGTGACAAGGATGATTCTCTGAGCATGAGCCTTGCAAGAAAGATCAATGTTGTCGGTGTTTCTCAGCAGCTCTCGGATGAAGCATCTTATTACAGACCGCAGCAGGGATTCATATACACCAAAGAATATCCTTTTACAAGGGAGGTATATCTCATTTCAAGAGAAACTTTCAAAGGCCTGGGATCAGGTTTCATACAGTGGGCTACCGGAGAACAGGGACAGAGGATAGTGCTTAAATCAGGACTGGTTCCGGCGACTATGCCGATAAGGATAGTTCAGATAAAAAATAAATAAGATAAAAGATAAAAGATAAAGGAAAGGAGAAGGACGAAAGGTAAAATTTAGTAATATTGACATCAAAATAAAAGTTTAGCTATGAAAAGTGCATTATACAAAAAGGGTTTAATTATGGTGGCAGCGATTACTGGGCTGATGTCTAACAATATTTTTGCGCAGGACATTACATCTGCATTGCTTCTGACGAAGAGTGAGCAGTATGATAAGGCTGAGGCAATGCTCAACCAGTTGATCCAGAAAGAACCAGGCAACAGCAAATATTATTTCTTCCTTGGGGAGAACATCCTTCTTGATTATTTTTCAGACACAATCTCCAACTCCCTTACACTGGCAACCAAAGCTGCAAAGGATGTATTTCAGAAAGGTGTAAATGCCAATGCCGGTGATCCTCTCAATTATGTAGGCCTTGCCAAAGTTGCCAATTACCTTGGCGATGACAAAACAGCTGCTGAGATGAGGACAAAGGCAAAAAGTTTTCTGCTTCCATACAAGAATATAAAGAAAATCATTCCTCCCGCAAAAGATTATGCATTTGCACTTGCTAAAATTGCGGAGTCATATATTAATAATGGTGAAGTCGATACTGCTTCTGCCCTTCCTCTGATCAGGCAAGCTATAAATATCGATAATAAGAACAAGGAGATTTTCCTTATTGCAGGTGATATTTACATTCTGGCCAATGATGGTTCGAATGCCATAAAGAACTACAACCTTGCGCAGTATGTTGATCCGAAGTCGCCAACTGCCAACATGAAGATTGGGAATATCTATGTAAGAGGAAAAAGCCTTCAGCCAGCTATTCCATATTTTGAGGAGGCAATAGCTCTTGATCCCAACTATGCTCCTGCTTATCGCGAACTTGGTCAGTTATACTGGATGGCCAACAGGCTTGAGCAGTCAAAAACCAACTTCAAGAAATATCTTGAACTTACCGAAGGTAACATCCCTGCAAAGACCAGGTATGTAAACTCTCTTTTCTATGCCGGCGATTATGATGAAGTCATCAAAAACGTTGAAGAGATCCTTGCCGTTGACGATTCCAGGGCTTACATGAACCGTCTTGCCGGCTACTCCTACTATGAAAAGAAAAATGCAGATTACAGCAAAGCCCTTGAATACATGGACAAACTTTTTGAAAAAGTATCTGCAGACAGGATCCTTCCGAAAGACCATCATTATACCGCAAGGATCATAATGAAGAAGAATCTGGACCTTCCGAAGATGGTTGATGAGCTTGGAAATCTTGAGCAGCAGCTCCAGAGAAGCAAATCGAGGTATAATTCTGCTCCTGCTGCGGAAAAGACAAAACTAAAACCTGCCCTTGATGAGCTTACAGCCAAATATGACAAGTTGAAAGCCAATGTCGCAGCTTCTGAAAAAGAGGTAGAAAGAGGATTCCAGGAATATATTAAAATCATTGATCTCAAGCCTCAGGATACAGGGCTCAATAATGAACTTGCTAACAACTACTATGCATTCAAGAGGTATGACGATGCAGCAAAAACATGGGCTAAGCTGATAGATCCGACAAAGGACGATTTTGGTGCATATATGAAAATTGGAAGAGCATTTAACAATGGGAATAATTTAAAAGCTGCAGATTCAATATTCAACATAGTTATAAAGAAAAATCCTGATTATCTTGATGCATATGTCTGGAGTGCACGTACATATTCAAAGATGGATCCTGATTATAAGATGGGTCTTGCAAAACCGAAATTTGAAAAGGTAATTGATATAGCAGGAAAGGACTCACTTAATAACAGCTCCGAGATGATGGAAGCTTTCGGGTATCTGGGATGGTATCATTCAGAGAAGGGCAATTACGCTTCATCAAAAAGTTATTACAACAGGATGATAAATCTTGATCCGAAAAGCAAGGACAGCAAGATTAAAGGTTATAACGGACTGGGTTCTCTCGAATCAAAGTTAGCCGCGGAAGAGAAGACACTGGAAGGCAAGCTCGCAATTCTTGCCAGAGCAAGCAGTGCATACGAAAGCATTCTGGCAATTGATCCCAATAATGCCTCGGCCAAAAATAACCTCAGGTGGGTTCAGGAATATGTTGTCTCGGTAAAGAAGGGAATAAATCCGAACGAGATCAAGGGAACAGTTAAAGACAGTGCAGGCCAGCCGATTGCGTTTGCTTCTGTCAAGGTCAAGGATACTGCTGCTGAGGCCCTCACCAATGCAAAGGGTGAATACAAGTTCGAAATACCTCAGGCTTCTGAGACGCTGGTAATCAGCGCAAAAGGATATACTACCAAGGAAGTCCCTGTTACGAAGTCGAGAGTATACCCCATAATCCTGGAGAAATAATAGCCACTTTGCAGATTATAATATAGATTACAGGATAGGAATTTTAACGTTATAAAGCTCTTTCTGATTGAGGATTATAAATAAATCCATCAAAAGAATAACAATATTTTAGACAATGTTGGAAAAAAACTTTTGAAACTATATATTTGCGAATTGATTAATCTTAAACCTAAACAAATCGATAAAAATGAGTAAACAAGGAAGTTCGTTCAAAGATGCGCTGTCAAACATTTTTGCAGTGGGTGCTATATTAATAGCATTTGTGGTATCCTATTTTTTATTCCAGAATGTAATGGGGAATGGGGTCCACTTCGAAGGTGGAAACAACAAAATGTCTCCGCTGGAAGGAGACTACCTGGGGATAATCTACAAAGGTGGTTTCATTGTTCCTATTCTTATGACCTGCGTTTTAACGCTTCTCATCTTCATTATTGAGAGAGCTATCACTCTTTCAAGAGCAAAAGGAAAAGGCAGGATCAATACATTTGTTCACAACCTGCAGGGTCTTCTCGAAGAAGATAAAATTGAAGAAGCTGTTGAAGCATGCGACAAGCAGAAAGGTTCTCTTGCAAACGTAATGAGAGCCGGGCTGATCCGTTACCGCGACCTCCAGAAAGACAAAGAGCTTGAAAAAGACCAGAAGATCCTTTCGATCCAGAAGTCGTTTGAAGAAGCAACAGCTCTTGAGTTACCGATGCTTTCAAAGAACATGGTAATGTTCTCCACACTTGCCTCCATATCAGTGCTAATAGGTCTTATCGGTACAGTGCTCGGTATGATCCGTGCATTCGGTGCTCTTGCACAATCAGGTGCTCCTGATGCTCTTGCACTTGCAACCGGTATATCAGAAGCGCTTGTGAATACAGCATTCGGTATCACAGGATCAACCCTTGCAATTATTGCATTCAACTTTTTTTCAACAACAATTGACTCATACACATTCAAGATTGATGAAGCTGGTTTCAGCCTGACGCAGAATTTCGCTGCATCGCTGAAAAATGCATAATCAAAAATTTATCTTTTGGTCAAATAACTTAACAAAAGAAACTAATGCCAAAGATTAAATTACCGACAAAGTCGCCAAGAATCGACATGACGCCTATGGTTGATACATTTGCAGTGATCCTGACATTCCTTATGCTGACCGCTACAATGAGACAGACCGAACCGGCTACTGTTGATACGCCTTTTTCAATATCAGAAAAACCTACTCCTGATTTTAATACAATGACATTCCTTATTGCTGCTGACGGCAAGGTCTTCATGAACATGGATAACGGACCTGATACTCTTTATAAATTCAGACCAAAGATCCTTGACGAGATGGGCAAGAGGTATGGCCTTGAATTCAGTGATGCAGAAAAGAGGGAATTTGAGAAATTTCCTTCATCGATGGGCGTTCCCATAATGCAGATGAAGCAGTTTCTTGCAGGCAAAAATTCAAAGGAAAGAGATCCTTTCCAGCTAGGCATCCCCTCAGATTCACTTGACAATCAGCTTGCAATGTGGATCCTCTGTGCACGCCAGGTCAATCCTAACATCCAGGCCAGTATCAAGGGTGATTCCAAGACACCTTTCCCTGCAGTAAAGAAAGTCCTCGATAATCTTCAGGATAAGAAAATCAACAGGTTTATGCTGGTAACAAGTCTGGAGGCTGCTGAAATTAACCTAGAAGAAATACAACAGTGATATGGCAGAGATAATTCAAGAGGAAAAAGCAAAAGGCGGGAAGAAGAAAGCGAAGAAACATCCGCCGCATATCGATATGACCCCGATGGTAGACCTTATGTGTTTGCTGATCACATTCTTTATGCTTACCACAGCTTTTGCTAAAGCCAAGGTAATGGAGATAGTACTTCCGGAGAAGATAGACGATCCAAACCAGAAGGCGCCTGCCATTGCAGCCAGCCGTACTGTGAATATCCTACTCGGTCCCGATAACAGAATTTTCTGGTATCCGGGCAATGTTGAACCTGAGGAATATAACAATAATATCTTTCCTCCGCTGGCAGAACTCGATTACAGCCCAACAGGAATCCGACAATTACTGATTGACAAGAACAAAACGCTTGCAAGAAAAATTGCTGAATTTAACGACAAGATAGTCAGAGGTGAAATTGTTCTCAGCCAGGATTCAGTTCAGGGTTCTATCAGGAAACTGAAAAATGATGACGATACAGGCCCCATTGTGCAGATCAAAGCATATAAGGAAGCCAATTACGGCAACTTTGTAGATATACTCGATGAGATGAATATCTGTGGGATAGGCCGTTACATGTTCGTTGACATAACATGGTATGAAGAAAAAATGGTGGAAATTGCCACAGGCAAAACCACTTTAGCTTCTGCCAACTAATCATTAAACTCAAATCGAGATGGCTAAAGAAAAAGAAAGAGAAAGAGCTCCCTCCTTTAACGACATAGTATTCGAACTGAGGAATAAGGAGTATGGCGCATACAGCCTGAGGAGAAAATACAACCGTAATGTTGTAATCGGCGCTCTCATCGGAGTTTTAATTATAAGTACAGCTATTATTACTCCTCATATTTACGCGAAAGCAATAGAGAGCAAAAAAGCCCGTGAGGAAAGACAGGCAGTGATGGTTATGGAGAACCTCGATCAGCCTAATGAACAGGTTGCTCCTCCCCCGCCTCCTCCTCCGCCTCCGGCTGAAACTGTACAGCAGAATAGATATGTTCCTCCGGTTGTTGTCGACTCGGTGAAACCTGAAGATAACGTTCAGCTTATGACAGCTGACCAGGCAACTACTAATGTAGTCAACGAAGAGTATATCGAAGCTGTAGAAGAGGTTAAGGAAGAAGTCCAGGAAACTGAAGCAGAACCCGAGCCATTCGTGGTAGTTGAGGAGATGCCTATGTTCCCGGGCGGTGATGCTGAACTTCTCAAATACATAGGTGAACATACGAATTATCCTGAAGTTGCCAAGGAAAATAATATCCAGGGCAGGGTAATAGTCAGATTCTGTGTTACCTCCAAAGGTACAGTAAACCAGATCAGCGTATTAAAAGGAGTTGATCCTGAACTAGACAAGGAAGCAATGAGAGTTGTTTCGACACTTCCTGCATTTAAGCCGGGTAAACAGGGCGGGAAACCGGTTCCTGTATGGTACATGGTACCTATTACCTTTACGCTTAAGTAAGATCATTTTATTGATTATATAACAAAGGCCGGATCAGCAGATCCGGCCTTTGCATTTTCAGGGACACATGGCATGTCCTTATTGCAATTCCTTCTTTAACAGCTTCACAAACTCCTCAATATCCTCCTCCGTTGTATCCCAGCTTGTCATAAGCCGGTATTCCGATGTTATCTCATTCCACGGATAAAAGAAATAATGCTTCATTACTCTCTCGGCAACCGTTCCTGGTATGATCACAAAAACACCGTTTGCCTGGACAGGCTGAGTGATCTTCACCTGTCCGATCTCATTTAATTTACGGGAAAGAAGCGACGCCATGGAATTCGCATGAGTGGCGCATTTCTTCCATAGATCATTGCGGAAATAGGCAATATACTGGGCAGAAATAAATCTCATTTTCGATGCAAGCTGCATGCCCTGCTTTCTGATATATTTAAAGTCAGCTGAAAGCCCGGGTTTAAGAAAACAGACTGCCTCCCCCATCATCATACCGTTTTTTGTACCTCCGAATGAGAGTACATCAACTCCGGCATCTGTTGTAAACGATTTGAAGGGAACTCCGAGAGATACTGCAGCATTTGCTATCCTGGCGCCATCCATGTGGAGAAACATCCCAAGCGAATGAGCCAGGTCAGAAAGGTGTCTGATCTCCCCGACACTATAGACGGTGCCCATTTCAGTAGATTGAGTTATTGAGATAACTTTTGGCTGGGCATGGTGTTCAAAATCAAATCCATGCAAATGTTTAGCCACATGTGCAGGAGCAATCTTTCCATCGGGAGTTTCTACCGTCAGGACTTTGCAACCGGTAAATTTCTCAGGAGCTCCGCACTCGTCATTTTCCAGATGCGCAGTCTCAGCAGCGATCAGAGAGTTCCAGGAGCGTGTTACAGCACTAATTCCCAACACATTGGCTGCCGTACCGGTAAATACAAAGAAAACCTCAGTATCGTTTCCAAGCTGCTCCTTAAAAAGCTTTTTAGCCTGTTCAGTATAGATATCATTTCCATACCCGATAACATGGCCTTTGTTTACTGCTTCAATCTCCTTCAGTATTTCAGGATGGACTCCTGCATTATTGTCGCTAGCAAAACCTCTCTTTATCATTATACTCATAATTTAACCGCAAAGAGCGCTAAGTCCTCCTTGCAACCGCTTCGTCGGGAAAAGACGCAAAGAACGCAAAGTTATTATAAATTTCTTTGCGTCCTCTGCGGTTTTTCCTGCAGATGAAAATCTGCAGGCTTTGCGGCCTTTGCGGTTAGGATTTCTTTATCTGATCTTTGAACCTTTTACTGCAAAGAAAGTAATATATGCATAATAGATGAAAAGGCAGCAGATAGCCACTATCAGGCCAACACCTTTTTGGATTCCACCCATAATTATCGGTAGGATTGCTGCTCCGATAACTGATGTTGCAATTACACCCGAACCTACCTTCGAATGAGGACCAAGATCCTCAAGTGCCAGGTTAAATATACATGGCCACATGATTGAGTGCATAAGTCCTGTTCCAAGGAACAACACAAGTGCAACTCCGTTCATTTCAAGTTTCCCCAGAACCAGGGACAGCATAAGCATAACCGCACCAAGGATGGCATTAAAGCTTAGAATTGTTCTTGCAGAGTATTTGCGCAGTATGAATATCCCGGCAATACGACCGACCATCAGACCAGCCCAGTAATATGCAAGAAGCTTAGTCCTCATTTCACCATCAAAGCTGAATCCGAGTTTGTCCTGGTAATCAGCGAAGAAGCTTGGGATGCCTATTTCAATACCCATATAGAAGAAGATGGCCAGAGAACCAAGCCACATATGCGTGTACTTGTATGCACTTGATTTATATTGTTTCACAACACCCCCTTCTGAAGCTTCACCTTCTTTTATCTCCGGAAGCTTAAGAAAGAACATGACAACCACTATAATCAGAGTAGCTATTCCAATTCCGGCAAATGGACCCTGAACAGCTTTAGGATCAGATGCACCTCCGGTATTGGCTGAAACTATAATCATAGAAACAAATATAGGAGCAATAACTGTTGCAAGTGAGTTGAGTGCATTGGTAAGTGTAAGACGGCTTGCGGCTGTCTCAGGAGTACCAAGAGCATTCACATAGGGATTGGCAGCAACCTGAAGTATAACCACTCCTATAGCAAATACCGATACTGCACTCAGGAAGCCATAATATCCAAGTGTCACGCCTGGAATGCACAGAAAGAAACCCAGTGCAATTAAGGCAAGAGAGCTCAGAACGCCCCACCGGTAACCAATGCGATTAAGAAGATAACCTACAGGAATAGAAAGAATGTATGCGCCATAAAAGAATGTGTTGGGAAGCTGCTTCTCAACTTCATTCAGGTTAAATGCACCTTTAAGGTAGTCGATAAGGGAATTGTTCATTGTTGTGATGAAGCCCAGAAGGAAGAACATGGCGGCCATCACGATCAATGGGAACAGGAATTTGTTTTTATTGTATGTCATGGTGTTCAGTGATTAATTATTGGTTATTTGGTGCTGAATTTATAAATACAGGTGTGAATATATTTTTCTCCGGGATTAAGGATTGTTGAGGGGAAGTGTGGTTTATTGATGGCATCAGCGAAGTGCTGTGTTTCGAGGCAGAAAGCCCAGCGGCGCTGATAAAGCCTGCCTCCCTTGCCTCTTTCATTGTTAATCCAGTTAGCAGTATAAAGTTGGACTCCCGGTTGAGTGGTAAGTACTTCCATCTGGCGTCCGGATTGGGGGTCATATGCCACCACTGCCAGTCCAAGAGTACCTGTACGGTGTTTCAGAACCCAATTATGGTCGTAGCCTGCCCCGTATTTGATCTGGAGATCGTCTGTGTCAATCTCGTTTCCTATTTTACGAAGTGTCGTAAAATCCATAGGAGTGCCTTTTACAGGACGTATCGCTCCTGTAGGAACATTGGTCTCATCTGTTGGAGTAAAGAAATCCCCGTTGATCATCAGTTCCTGATCATATATACTTCCTGAACCTTCACCGGCAAGGTTGAAATAGGAATGGGATGCCAGGTTGATGACTGTTGATTTATCGGTTACTGCCTGATAATCAAGTTTTAATTCATTATCATCGGTGAGTGTATAAATTACGGATACTTTAACAGTTCCCGGGTAGCCTTCCTCACCGTCGGCCGATACATATCTCATTTTTACGCTAGTCTCGGATTTTTTTACCACATCCCAGACGACTTTGTTGAAGCCTGCAATTCCACCATGAAGATGATTAGGACCATTATTGACCGCAAGGGTATATTCCGTCCCTGAAAGAGTGAATTTACCTTTTGCAATCCTGTTGGCACAACGCCCGCAGACGGTTCCCATATAAGGGCCATTGCCATCGATATATTCTTTAATTGTATCGTAACCCTGGACTATGTCAATCAGGTTTCCGTTACGGTCAGGCGCATAAATGCTTACAATTATAGCGCCATAGTTTGTTACCTGGGCAATGAGCCCGTTCTTGTTTTTAAGAGTATGAAGAGAGGTTTTCTTTCCATTGTGCGTGCCCTTAAACGATACTTCAGAGATGATATTCATAATTGTCGTTCAATTATAACTTCACCTTACCTGCACCCTGATGTCGGATGAAAAGTGTCCGGCATGAGCCTTTGCCATAAACATGTTCAATGGTGCTTATATACTTCTTAAGCAGTTTCTTGGGCACAAATGCCTGAATTGTTCCTGCAAAGCCGCCTCCGTGAACACGCCAGGCGCCCTGCCCTTTCAGAACCAGCTCACTAAGCGCCAGAGCAAGGGATACACCCTGCTCTTTTACATTGTTTACAGGGAAGATATTCTGGTTATACATATAAGAACTATACCCTGAATCAACAACCATCCCAAGGAATGCTTTGAAGTTCTTTCTTTCCAGGGCTGCGACCTGATCAACCACACGCTGATTATCTCCCTGGAAATGAATTGCGCGAAGTATAGCCCTGTCGCCCACTTTACCTCGTATCTTCGGTATTATCTGAATAACCTGATCGAGGCTGACCTGGCGAAGAACCTTCGCTTTCAGCTCAGCAGCCACAGCTTTCATGTCGATTGGAAGGGATGCATATTCATCGACCAGATCTGCGTGATTGCCTCCTGTGTCGGTAATTACGAGTGAAAAGCCGGTTGCTACAAAATCAAAATCAACTTTCTTAACTATCGGTTTGGAAGGATCTTTGAAATCAATTGTTATGAGGCCGCCCATTGCACATGCTGTCTGGTCCATAAGACCGCATGGCTTGCCAAAATAGTTGTTCTCCGAGTATTGACCTATGATCGCGTTCTTGATAGGACTTATTTTGCCTTTATTGAAAAGTTCGTTGAGTATACCTCCGATCAGTACCTCAAAAGATGCAGAGGAACTTAAACCAGAACCCTTTGGAACACCGCCGTCGATGCAAGCATCAAATCCGCCGATGGCATAACCCAGTTCCCTGAACCGTGAACAGATGCCCCTGACAAGGGCTGCTGAGGAGTACTTTTCACTTTTCACCGGCTTGAGGGAAGAAAGATCCACCTTGAATTCAGGATAACCTTCAGAAAGGATCCTGATAATATTGGTATTGTTCTTACCCGCAACAGCCACATTGTCAAGGTTTACAGCACCTGCAAGAACCCTTCCCCAGTTATGGTCGGTATGGTTTCCTCCTATCTCAGTGCGGCCGGGTGAAGTATAAAAATCAACATCCTTTTTACCGAAGCGCTTACTGAAAAGTTTAAGAAGATCTGTATATCTTCTTGCGTTTTTTTTCAGAACAACTGCATCGCTGCCGTATAATTCACGAAAAGCTTTATTGTTGCCGTTATTAATTTTTAGGATCAGTTTTTCGGATGTTGCCATATAATCTCAGTTTTTATTTGTGTTTACTTCCGACAAGTGCGAAAAATACTATATATAGATAGCAGATTATAGGTAGGATGAATGCAAATCTGACACCGAGTCCATCGGCAATAAGTCCCATTAATACAGGAACAATTGCTCCTCCAACGATGAGGGTGTTGATAAGACCTGAAGCCATGCTGAGTTCTCCCTTGTCGAGTCCGTCAACACCAAGTGAAAAGATATTGGGGAACATTATTGAGTTGAAGAAACCTATTGAGAGTCCAACCCAGAGGATTATGCTGCTTCCTGTAATCATAACTACAACAAGAAGAAGTGCTGCGACAAGTCCGAACACTGCAAGTGATCTTGCTGTCTTGCCTTTGCCAAGCTGAATCAGAAGATAATTTACTACAGCTATACCAGCGAAGATAAGTCCATCTGTGATATTGTGCCTTACAAACCAGCCGACGAATACCGCAAGTGCTACAACAAGACCTGCATACAGATATTTCTTTGAATTTGAAACATTTGAGAGCATGAAAGATCCGTAGAATCTGCCTACCATGCTGCCTCCCCAGTACAGTGCAATCATTTTGGCGGCGTCGTTCTGTGCCATTTTCAAAGCTTCCTGAAAATATCTCTGGAGCATGGCAGCTGTTCCTACTTCAGCGCCTACATAACAGAATATTCCTACCGCACCCAGTATCACATGAGGGTATTTCCATATGCTTTTCTTTTCCACACCCTGAGTTGAGATCTCAGGAAGCTTCAGAAAATATATAGCTATTGCGATAATCAGAACTACTATGCCAATAATCAGGAATGGCACAGGGACCTGATTGGCGGCTTCTGCCGGAGTAAGCGCATCTGCTGCAGCTTTAAATACGAATGCACTTGCCACCAGGGGGGCAAGGTATGTTGCAATGGAGTTCAGGGCCTGTGTCAGGTTTAGCCTTCCGGAAGCAGTCTCAGATGGTCCAAGTGCCGTAACATATGGATTTGCAGCAACCTGCAGGAATACAACTCCGCCTGCCATTATGAAGATCGCGAACAGGAAGAATGGAAATGATAATGCCCTGGCTGCAGGGAAGAATAAAAAGCTGCCTGTTGCGACAAGTACAAGACCCAGAATAACTCCAGCCTTGTATCCTATCTTCTTAATAATGCCGCCTGCGGTAAACGATAATACAAAATATGTAAAGAAGAAGGCGCCGTTTACCAGCTGTGCCTGAAAGTTGGACAGTTCAAAAACCGCCTTGAATTTATCGGCAAGTGTTATGTTGAAAGTAGTAACGAAGCCGAATAGGAAAAATATCATCCCCATAAAGGCCATACCCGCGGCCTGAGTATTTTTTTGCTCGCTCATCGTATAAGTTTTATGTTTAAAAAATCGTTTTTTTTGATCAGGTAAAATTACATTTTAAGATGGATTTTCAAAGAACCATGAAAGAATAATTATCAATAGTTATCTTTGCATATCACTCCGATGAAAACCAGATATTTCATATTTATTTCCTACAAAGGCACCTCCTATCATGGTTGGCAGGTACAGCCTAATTCAGTTACCGTTCAGAAAATACTTAATGAGGCATTGTCGACGATACTGAATGAAAAGATCCCGACCACAGGTGCAGGGAGAACCGACACAGGTGTTCATGCCAAAGTTTTCTGTGCTCATTTTGATTCAGCCTCGCCCGATCTGACCGGCAAGAAAAACCTGATTTACAGGCTTAACCGCTTTCTCCCGAAAGATATTTCGGTTTCAAGGATAATCAAAGTTGATCCGGAGGCACATGCCAGGTTCAGTGCTATATCGAGGACATACCGTTATAATATTACCAGGGTCAAGGATCCATTCTGGGACGACGATTCATGGTTCATACATGGCAGGCTCGACATCAATGCAATGAATGAAGTATGCGGGCTACTGTTAAGTTACAACGATTTCACAAGTTTCAGCAGACTCCATTCCGATACAAAAACGAACTTGTGCAAAATCTTCTATGCTGTCTGGGAGCAGTCCGACGAAAGGCTGGTTTTCACGATTAAGGCAGACAGGTTCCTGAGGAACATGGTAAGAGCACTAGTGGGAACCATGGTAGAGGTTGGCGCAGGTAAGATGACCCTGAAAAGGTTTGAAGAAATAATCCAGGCAAAGGACCGCTGCAGGGCCGGGAAATCGGCCCCGGCCAAAGGTCTTTTACTTATTGATATTGAGTATCCGGAGATAATATTTCTGAACTGAGAAGATAAATAACGAGGGCTGGCAGGATTCATTTTCGATCATCTCAGGAATCTGAGTTTCGGAGTCTTCTGAGAAACTCAGGAATTATCTACTGTATATCTTCATTCCATATTTCCCAGGATCTGTCAGCCTGTGAGCGAAGCATTTTCATGCCTGTAATGATTTTACATCCCCGCTCTTTCCCCATCCTCAGGAATGCAGTCATTTCGGGATTATACACAAGGTCGAACAGAATGTGTTTGCCGGTCAGAAGATTATAATCAAATTCAGGTTTTGATTCAATATCGGGGTACATGCCCAATGGCGTCGTATTAATGATAAGATCGACACTTTCTAAAAGTGACGAAGTAATATCGCTATAACTTAGTATGCCAGGTTTCCTGGTTCGTGAGACCAGGATAGCTTCGCAGCCCATTTTCTTTACTGTCCAGGCTACAGCCTTGCTGCTTCCTCCGGTACCAAGAATAAGTATCTTTCTTTCCTTCCCCCTTGTACATGGCACCAGTGAATCTTTGATCCCGTAAACATCGCTGTTATATGCTGAAATATACGTTTTGCCATTCTCTCTTTTTATCTTGAGGACATTGGCTGCCCCGATCTGGTCAACTGCATCTTCAGCGATATCTGCATATTGAAGTATTTCTGTTTTGAAAGGAATTGTAACATTAAGACCGCACAATTCAGTATTATGCCGT
This sequence comes from Bacteroidales bacterium, assembly GCA_025454755.1. Lineage (GTDB taxonomy): Bacteria > Bacteroidota > Bacteroidia > Bacteroidales > VadinHA17 > LD21. The sequence goes on from JALONV010000005.1 coordinate 16,480, forward strand.
AATAGTTCCGGGAACTCCTTTATTGACTTAATGGGGAAATTCTCGTATGAGCAATCAGTGATATTCTCACGGGCAAATTTCCCGGTAAAATATTTCTGTGAGAAAGAGTGTCCCAGGGGATAACCGATGAGGCCGAATTTTCTCATATTCCGGGAAGTGTCATTTCTTCAGTTCATCAGGAAGGAACTGGAAGAATGTGTCACCGCGGAGGCCGAGGCGAAGAGTCTCCAGCGGGATGATCTCATTCGGAGCAATATTTCCCAGGTTCACGTTTGCACCGAAATGCTTAATAAACCATGCCTGCTGGGATTTCATCGGGGCTTCCCAGATGACATTTTCAAGTTTTACATGCTGGGATATTGCGCTTATTATGCTGTTATTGATAGAGCCATCCTCGTTGTAAATGCCGGTCGTTCCTGATTCTCTGGCTTCTGCAATTACCTTTACAGAACCCGCATCAAGTTCAGCTTTCATCATTGCAACCCACTGTTCAGGAGTATAGACCACTTCTTTCTTCTTTGATCCGACCTCTGAGATCACAGTGCGGTGCTTCGACAGCTTGCGTATATATTCCAGTTTCTTTTCAGCATCAATATCGTACGATCCGTCGGAGACTTCCACAAGATCGATCTTGTATTTATCAAGGAACTTTACATATTCCCTGAACATCTTCCTTATCACAAATGCTTCAAACAATGTACCTCCGAAATATGGTATGACGCCGGCTTTCTTGTAGACTGATATTTTCTTGCTGAAACCCGGAGTGACCATTGAGGTTCCGAATCCAAGTTTTACAAAATCGGTGTATTTGCTTCCGACAGACATAAAGTCTTCAGCTTCTCTGATGCTGAGGCCTTTATCCATAACCATGGTGAGTCCTGAATCCCTTGGTTTTTCAGGACGTTCGGGCAAAAAAGGAAGTACTTTTTTCATAATTATATATATAAGAGGAATATAATTTCAGATCAGATTATTCTCTTTAAGGAGCCTGATGATCCTTTTTGAAAGGTGCGGACGCTGGAAAAACTCTATGAAATCATCAAAAAGGTCCTTATCCATTTCGATGGCCATCGACAGATGTTTATATGCCTTGTCGAGATTGCCAGACTGAATATAGAACGATGCCAGAAGGTAATTAATTCCCGGGACATCTCCTGAAGCTTTATAGGCGTTTTCAAGATACGGAACGGCTCTTCCCGCAAGATCTTCCTTAAGGATAATCTTGCCCAGGTCGAGCCAGACGTCATCGTAATAAGGATCAATTTTCAGGGCTTCCCTGAAGCACGACAATGAATTCTTGATTTCTCCCTTTACATAATGTGCCTTGCCGAGGAGGTACCAGTATTCAGGATTCTCGTCATCGAGACGTACGGCTTTTCTGAAGAAAATAAGGCTGTCATCAGGATTGCCTGTATTCAGCTCGATAACCCCAAGCCCGAACCATGGGTCGGCATATTCAGGAGAAAGTTCTATTGAGTCCTGATAGTATTTTTTTGCCAGTGCAACATCGCCTGTTCTTTCATAACATTCAGCCAGGTAATTCATAGCCTCAAAGCTTTCAGGCTCATTCTCAAGATATTCATGATAAACAGGTATAGCCTCAGCACAGCGATCCAGGTTGCTGAGTATATTCCCTTTATTGAAAAGGGCAAATGTGTTCTGTGAGTTTATTGCCAGTGCATAGTCATATGCTTCCAGTGCTTTCAGAGACTGTTCGAGCTTGTTGTATATTATTCCAAGATTATACCATGCGCTGTCGGAGAAAGGGTCCTCCTCGAGGTATTTCAGATAGTACTCAACGCTGTTCTCGTAATCCTCTGCTTTTTCATAAGCATAAGCAAGGTCGTATAGATGTGCCTTGAATTCCGGTTCTTTCACGATCAGACGCAGAAGATATGGAATCACATGCTCATAATAGTTGAGGTTCTGAAGAACTGAAACTATTGAGAAAAGTATGTTAGCGGTATCATCCGCATCGAGAGACAATGCATAGTCAAACATTTTTCTGGCACCCTGGATATCTCCGAGCATGCCCATTGCTGTACCCTTGGCAATATATATCTCGTGGTTGCCTGGTTCAATATTCTCAAGATGTTTTAGTATCTTGAGAGCTTCAACACCACGTCCTTTATCCAGCATTACCCTTGCTTTGCGCAACTGTATTGAGACTGAATGAGGATGCTGTTTTGTAGCCAGGGCTGCAGCTTCAAAAGCTTTTGCCGGATTATTGCTTTCGATATAATAATCTATGATTGATTCAAATTCAATTACATCAAAGAAATAACTTTCATTATTTCTTTTCATCCTTTCAAATTTCTGAACGGCCTGCTTCACTTCCTCTTCCCAGGAGAATCCGTATTTTTCCTCTTCCATCACATATTCGGTATAACGCAAAATTAATACTAATTTTTACAAGGCTGATTTGAGGGTTATCCAATTATCAACAATCATGTATTTTTTTAAACATCTGTATTTCAAATTGATACATGATCAAACAGGTATTTTATATATTTTTTTATTCCCTATACGCAACCTCCCGGGTTAAATATTCATCTTCCCTTTATATAAGAAGATTTAATTACCCTATACCCAATTTACCCTAGAATTAACCTAAATTCTACCTCAGAGAAACCGGGCACCCACCCGGTTTTTCATTTGATACTAATTTTAATATCTTTGCGTTAATACCTTTGTTTATCTGCTTATCATGAAGAAATCATCACTAATAACCGGCTCTCTGTTTGTAACCTGGATGCTGATTATTGCCTTTAGCATTACATCGTGCAAAAAGGATGATAATCCGATAAAATTTCCCAAAGGAACTATTCCGGATACTACGACCACAGCACTAGCAGATCTTAATTCAGCCTATGATGATTATAATCTTAGCCTGTACCAGTTATATGACAGTTATGGTCTGATCTTTTCCAGCAACAGGGGCAGCAGCGGAGGTCAGTTCGACCTTGAGCAGGGTGCCGTTTCCTTTATCTGGGATCAAACCAATGGCACTTTCGGATTTGGATCGGGTGAAACCTCAGATATATTCCTGAGCGCACTTACAAACCAGGCAAATACCTCAGGCAATGATTTCGGACCGTACACCTTCTTCAGCACAGTTGACGGTTATAACTATCTGATGCTATCGTCGGAGAATACATCCGGCGACCTTGATTTCTATTTCTTGAAATACTTGCCAAAAATAAACAATGACCTCCCCGTCATTACAGGTCCTTTTGCTGCCACTCTTCTAAACAGCTCAAGCGATGATGCTTACATCAGCTTTGACACAAACAGGGATACTGCTTACTATTCTTCCAATGTCAGCGGAAACTTTAATATTTATCTGAAGCAGAGGCCAGCGGAGACAAGTATGGTCACATGGCTTGGGGGAAGCTATTCTGCTGGCACCCCTGTTGACAGTCTTAACAGCAACGATGAAGACAAATGTCCATTTGTTTTGAATAAGGTGATGGCCTTCGCCTCAGACCGTGCCGGAGGCTTTGGCGGATTTGATCTCTATTACGCCATATACAAACATGGAAAATGGAGCACTCCGGTTAATTTCGGACCGGATATAAATACCGCCTACAATGAATACAGACCTATAATAGAAAATCCTGACAATTATACAAACACCCTGCTTATGTTTTCATCTGACAGGCCCGGCGGGAAAGGCAGATATGACATCTACTTCAGAGGTGTCACAATTGAATCAGAGTAAGAGTGAGAGTAAGAGTGAGTGCGAGTCTGATTATGAAGATCTGCTTAACGTCTCTGTTTTGCCGCCATCAGAGTATTCCGCAGAAGTGAGACTCTTGTCATGGGTCCTACACCACCCGGCACGGGGGTGATGAATGAGCATTTTGGGGCTACATGTTCAAAATCGACGTCGCCGGCAAGCCTGAAACCGGTTTTTGTTTCCGGCGCACTGATTCGAGTTGTGCCAACATCGATCACTACAGCTCCTTCCTTTACCATATCAGCTTTTACGAAACCCGGAGATCCTATGGCGGCTATGATTATATCAACTCGCCCAACTATGCCTGCAATATCTCTTGTCCTGCTGTGAACAACCGTTACGGTAGCATCGACACCCTTTCGTGAAAGCAGAATGCTCACCGGACGACCGACTATATTGCTTCTTCCTATCACCACGCAGTTCCTGCCCGCAGTCTCAATCCTGTATCTTTTAATAAGCTCCATTATTCCATACGGAGTTGCAGGAAGGAATCCATCAAGTCCTATGACCATTCTTCCAAGGTTCACCGGGTGAAAACCATCGGCATCCTTCGAAGGATCTATCGATTCGATTACCCTGTTCCCGGAAATATGTTCCGGAAGAGGCAGTTGAACAATGAAACCGTCGATATCATCGTCGTTGTTGAATTCGGTGATCTTATCGAGAAGCACCTTTTCACTGGTATTTTTTTCGAATCTCACCAGGGTGGACCTGAAGCCGACTTCTTCACAATCCCTGATTTTGTTGGCAACATAAGTCTGGCTGGATGGATCGTTCCCTACCAATATGGCAGCCAGGTGAGGAACCATTAGTCCTCCATTCTGCATCCTCTTTACCTCATCAGCAATTTCACGCTTGATGTCGGATGCGATTTTCTTACCGTCGATGATAGTGTACATATAATGGATTATCTTCTTCCCATCAATCGCGCAGCATTGCCGCTTTTTGTCATCATCTTCATCATCTTCCTGGTCTCGTCAAACTGTTTAAGAAGCTTGTTGACCTCCTGCACCGTAGTGCCGCTCCCCATTGCTATCCTCTTGCGCCTGCTGCCGTTGAGAACTACAGGATTTAATCTTTCCCCGGGTGTCATGCTTTTAATTATAGCCTCGATGTTTTTAAATGCATTATCATCAATATCAAGGTCTTTCACCGCTTTCCCGACACCAGGTATCATGGCCATCAGATCCTTGACATTGCCCATTTTCTTTATCTGCTGGATCTGTGAAATAAAATCGTTAAAATCGAACTGATCCTTTGCGATCTTTTTCTGGAGTTTCCTTGCTTCTTCAGAATCGAATTGTTCCTGTGCTTTTTCAACAAGAGAAACGATATCGCCCATTCCGAGGATCCTGTCGGCCATCCTGACAGGGTAAAATATGTCGATGGCATCAAGCTTCTCCCCTGAGCTAACAAATTTAATTGGCTTGCTCACGACAGAGCGTATCGAAAGTGCAGCGCCACCTCTTGTATCACCGTCAAGCTTTGTCAGAACCACGCCGTCAAAGTCGAGCCTGTCGTTGAATTCCTTTGCAGTATTTACTGCATCCTGTCCTGTCATGGAATCCACGACAAAGAGTATCTCATGAGGATTTACAGCATTTTTAATTGAGGATATTTCTTTCATCATCTCCTCATCAACTGCAAGGCGGCCGGCTGTATCAATAATCACAACGTCGTTGCCTTTCATCTTTGCCTCTCTCACGGCATTTTTTGCTATCTGTACAGGATTGAGGTTTCCATCCTCGATATATACAGGAACTTCAGCCTGTGCTGCGATTATCTTAAGCTGTTCGATAGCTGCCGGCCTGTACACGTCGCCTGCGACAAGGATAGGATTCTTGCTTCTTCTGGTCTTTACCCACTTTGCCAGCTTTCCGCTGAAAGTAGTTTTTCCTGAACCCTGAAGACCTGCAATGAGAATGATTGCAGGGTTGACCTTAATATTAATGTCGGTTTTGTCACCCCCCATCAGCTCTGCAAGCTCATCATGGACAATCTTAACCATCATCTGTGAAGGATTGACCGATTTGAGAACCTCCTGCCCCAGAGCTTTGGTTTTGACAGTGTCGGTGAATTGTTTTGCTATTTTGAAGTTTACGTCTGCATCAAGCAGTGCCCTCCGTACCTCTTTAAGTGTTTCGGCGATATTAATCTCCGATATCCTCCCCTGTCCTTTAAGAATCTTAAAGGATTTCTCCAGCCTTTCACTTAAATTCTCAAACATGGAATAATCAAAATTTATATAATTATTAAAAATATTCGGTCTGCGGTCTTCCGTCTTCCGTCTTCCGTCTTCTGTCTTCCCTACATTCTTTCCGGCATCTCGATCCCAAGGAGCCACATTCCTTTGCTCAGGACCTCGCTTGTGACTTTGGAGAGGGCCATTCGCAGGTTCCGTGTTGCAGGATCAGATTCTCCCAGAATGCTGAAATCATGATAGAACTGGTTGTATTCCTTTGCGAGATCGTAGCAATAGTTTGCCAGGAGGGCCGGACTGTAAATCGAGGCGGCCTCGTCTACTGTCTGGGTGAATCTCCGGAGAAGCTTTATCATAGCAATCTCTTTTTCTCCAGCCCTGGCTTTACCCAGAAGCCCGGGATCATATTCAATTCCTGTCTGTTCCGCCTTTCTGAACACTGATTTGATACGCGCATATGTATACTGAATAAAAGGACCGGTGTTGCCGTTGAAATCAATGGACTCGGCAGGATTAAAAGTCATATTCTTCTTTGGATCAACCTTGAGAATAAAATATTTGAGAGCGCCGAGCCCTATTTTCCTGAATATTTCTTCCTTTTCCACACCTGAATACTCTGACAGTTTGCCGAGCTCCAGTGATACTTCCCGGGCAGTCTCTTTCATTTCGACAATAAGGTCATCGGCATCTACTACAGTACCTTCGCGCGATTTCATCTTTCCTTCGGGCAGCTCAACCATTCCATATGAGAAATGGAACAGGCCGTTTGACCATCTATATCCCATTCTCCTGAGCACTGCCTTAAGAACCTGGAAATGATAGTTTTGCTCATTTCCGACCACATAGAGGCATCTGCTAAATCCATATTCCTCCTGGCGAAGTACAGCTGTGCCAAGATCCTGTGTCATATATACTGCTGTTCCGTCATTGCGAAGAAGAAGCTTCTGATCGAGTCCTTCCCCGCTAAGGTCAACCCAGATAGAACTATCGTCGTGCGTGTACAGTATTTTAATATCAAGAGCTTTAAGTACAATTTCGCGGCCGATCTTATATGTATCAGACTCATAATATATTTTATCAAAGTCGACACCGAGCGTCCTGTATGTCTCGTCAAATCCGGCATATACCCATGAGTTCATCATCCTCCAGAGTTCCATCACTTCTTTTTCACCGGCTTCCCACTTTACCAGCATGTCCCTGGCCTCTTTCATTAGTGGGGCCGAGTTCCTGGCTTCTTCTTCCTGCATCCCTTTATTCACCAGCGCTTCAATCTGCTGCTTATATTCTTTCTCGAAGATGACATAATATTTCCCGACAAGATGGTCTCCCTTCATTCCAGATGATTCAGGAGTTTCCCCGTTTCCGTACTTTTGCCATGCGAGCATCGATTTGCAGATATGTATGCCCCTGTCGTTTACAATATTGGTTTTGATGACTTTATGTCCGCAGGCTGATAATATCCTGTAAAGAGAAAAACCCAGCAGGTTGTTCCTGATATGTCCCAGGTGCAACGGTTTATTTGTGTTTGGAGAAGAGTATTCAACCAGAATGACTTCAGGATCAGGAACACGGCATTTTGCCAGAAGATCGCTTTGCGAAGCCATTTCGGAGAAGAATCCTGTCCACCATTTTCCAGATATTTCCAGGTTAAGGAATCCTTTTATGACGTTAAAACCTGAAATAGCCGGGAAAGTAGATACAAGATGATTTCCAATGGTCTCTCCTGTCTTCTCAGGAGTATTTTTTGAAAATCGCAGAAGAGGAAATACAACAAGAGTGAAGTCGCCTTTGAAATCTTTTCTTGTCACCTGTATCTGGATAAGATCATTATTAACATCGCTGTTGTAGAGAACTTTAATCGCTTCCCTGATCTTTCCCTTCAGTATTCTCTCCATCATATCTCGAATTTCAGCGGCAAAGATAATATTTTAAAACATTGACCTGCACAAAACAGAATCAAAAACCTGATAGCTCAAAAAGTGTAAGAAATCATTCATTTATGCAAACAGCTCAAAATATTTGACTATTGCACAAATATTATTGATGAAGAATTGTTGAAGAATTATCTAATTGTAAAAAAGAGTCTTAATTTTATATTGAATTTTTACAAGTCATATATACACATAGATTCGATAAGAGGTGGAACCAAAAACCATGTTTATTGAGCCAACCAGCAAAACCCCTCAGATTGATCTGAATCATTTGACGGGGGAGCTGATTTTTTCAGGCAAATCGATACCGGAGAACGCTGCCGATCTTTACGACAAAGTCCTGAAATGGGTTACACAATACATTACTACTCCGCGACAGATAACCAATTTACGTCTGAACCTTGAGTATTTTAACACTGCCTCATCAATCTGGCTGGCCAAGATTGTCAAAACTCTCTGTTCCATCAAGGAAGCAGAGAATACGCTAATGATCCACCTTTATTTCAATATTGAAGAATTCGACAGTATGGAGGTTGAGGATCTGAAGGACAACCTCAGCCCTGTTATCGACATGATCGGTACTCCTGTTGTCAGCATAGGGATCAAAATCTACGCTACTGGTGACAATGGAGAGATCCTTAAAGAATCGATGGTTCTGGTATAAGACTCAACAAATCCAGTCAATCATATTTTTCTTCATTTTTTTGGCATAACTTTATTACGCTCAAAATATGTTTTGTCATGCGACAAGGATTAGTAATATTGCTTTCAATCTTCACTACCATGGAACTTTACTCACAAAGCAAACAGATTGACAGACAACCTGTTGCAGCTGGCCGATTCTATACTGCCGATAAGGAAACCCTGAAAAAAGAGCTGACTGTGTTATTTGCTGATTGCAAAAAACCGGACGAAGAGCTAAATGTAAGGGCTATTATTGCTCCCCATGCCGGATATGTATTCTCCGGTAAAATAGCAGCGTCAGCCTTCTCCACCACCTCAAGGATTGCCGGTTATAAAAATATTTTCCTGATCGGATCGAGCCATGTTATGGCATTCGACGGGGCATCTGTCTACAATACGGGAGATTTTATAACCCCCCTGGGAAGAGCTGTCGTAAATATAGAGATAGGCAATAATCTGAAAAAAGAGAATGCCATATTCAAATTCCCAACTACCGCGCACCTGCAGGATCATTGTCTGGAAGTTCAGATTCCGTTCATACAATATTATTATACTGTCACACCAAAAATTGTCCCCATTATTATCGGAACTACCAGTAACACCACAATTAAGAAGGTTGCAGAAGCGCTAAAACCTTACTTCACCTCTGAAAACCTCTTCGTCATAAGCAGCGATTTCTCTCACTATCCCTCCTACCAGGATGGCAATAAAGCCGACAATGCAACAGCAACCGCACTGGTTTCAGGTGATCCTGCCGTTTTCCTCGCGACATTAAAGAAGAACTCGGAAGCACAAATCGAAGGGTTGGCAACCAGTATGTGCGGTTGGACATCCGGCCTTACTCTTCTGCACCTTGCAGAAGGAAACAAAAACCTTGAGTTTAAGCGCATAGCATACTGCAATTCCGGAGATTCACAATACGGGAATAAAGATGAAGTAGTAGGATATCATGCCATTGCACTGGTTGAAAAAAAACAGATGCAGGAAAGTAAGCAGAAAGACTCTGAAGACTTCAGCTTTTCAAAAGAAGAGAATGAGACATTGTTCTATATAGCGCGAAACACCATAAAATCGAAACTTTTTGAGGACAAGGAGTTCGCAATTGATGAGAAAAAGATCACTGAAGCCCTGAGAAGGCCGCTTGGCGCTTTCGTCACCCTTAAAATAAATGGCGTCCTCCGGGGTTGTATAGGCCGGTTTGTTTCGACTGAACCCCTTTATGAGGTTGTCAGAGCCTCAGCGCTGTCATCAGCATTCGAGGACCATCGCTTCCCGGCTCTGACAAAAGATGAATATAATAACGTTGATATAGAAATAACTGTCCTTGGCCCAATGAAAAAAATCGACGATATCAGCGAGATCAAGCTTGGCAAACATGGCATCTATATCAAAAAGGACTTCATGGCAGGAACAATGCTTCCACAGGTTCCGATTGAATACGGATGGACACTTGAAGAGTTCCTGGGATACACTTCCAGGGACAAAGCCGGAATTGGATGGGATGGCTGGAAAACAGCTGAAATCAATATATACGAGGGTTTAGTGCTCGAAGAAAATAAAAAGTGACCATGTACCATGTTGTCGGAACAATTATAACGGTTTCCCTCCTTTATCTTTTAAGTTTCCTCTTTTACAGGACCGGCTTATTATCACAAACGATTCACAGGAAGTTCTGGAATAGTGTACTGGCCGCAACATTTATTTTTACGGCTATTGCAGGGATATTCATGGCTCTTCAGATACATTTCAAATGGAATGTACCATTTATTAAATCACTTCTCAAATGGCACGTCGAAATCGGGGTTGCCTTCGGGATGACCGGCTTATTCCATTTCCTGTGGCATCTTCCGTATTTTGGAAGGATATTTAAAGGATCAGAAGACGGTCAGCCTTGTGCTGAATATAAACAGACAGATTCCTTTTCCATATCCGCCAATCTATTCATGATTGGTTTTACAAGCACTTCGGTTCAAATCCTGCTTATCAGGGAACTGATGAATATTACAGGAGGATACGAACTGATATCCGGCGTTTTCCTGGGTTCGTGGCTGATAGCCTCTTCCGCAGGGGCGGCAATAGCCAACAGATCAGCGCTTAACGACATCAGGAAAATAAACCTGCTTTTTGCCATTTGTGCATTTATTTCTGTCAGCCTGCTGCCCCTGCTCACCAGGCTTTTTCTCGGAACAGGGGAAGTACCTTCTTTCCTTGAAGGATTGATCATAACTCTGATACTTCTCGTCCCCTTCTGCCTGATAAGCGGATTTGCCTTTGTCAAGCTCATTAACACTGCAAGAGAAATTAATGCATTTATACCCGGCAAATCATTCTCAATTGAGACAACAGGAGGCATCATTGCCGGAATAATATTATCGGTACTGACATCAGGTATATTCAATACCTACGAATTGCTTCTGATAATACTTCTATTGTTTCTGGCATATACGCTGCTTACCTGGTACATCCGGGAGAAGATGGCTAAACTGATAGTAAAAGCATTTTTTACAATTCTTATCTCGGCAATAGTCCTGTCTGAACCGGACCTGCTTTTCAGAGAGCTTCTGCTGCCGGCCATCAACATTACAGAAACAAAAGATACTCCTTACGGGAACTTAACCAAAGGGGAATATGCAGGTGAAGAGAGTGTCTATTATAATCAGCGGCTTCTTTCCTACAATGATGATGCGATGGAGAGAGAAGAGGATATTCATTATGCAATGCTTCAGAGGAATAATCCGGAGAACATCCTTCTTATCTCAGGATCTTTAAAACCTCATCTTCAGGAAATACTCAAATATGATGTAAAGAAAGTCGTTTATGTCGAGAGAGATCCGGAACTTGTAAGATCCTTCATGACTGACGAATACAAGGGAGGTCAGAAGGTTGTCATTGAGAACAGGGATGCTTTCAGGTATCTGAGAAGCACTAATGAAACATTCGATGCCATTATCATGCTCCTCCCCCCACCTTCAACCCTATCAGTCAACAGATTCTATACGACTGACTTCTTTAAGGATGCAAAGAATAAGCTTACTGCCGGAGGTGTTTTCCTGTGTTCACCTGGTCCTAATGACAATTATTTCAACCAGGAATCGGTAAATCTTTATTCATCAATTTTTAACAGCCTGGCAGCGAACTTTAAATATGTCGAGCCCGTGGCAGGCAACAAGATTTACCTGATTGCCTCTGATGAAGAGTTATCGGTTTCATTCTGCAGACTTGCCGGGGGAAAGAAAATTGAAAATATCTATGTAAGCCCAGCCTTCATCACAGATGAATTTACTGAAAAAAAATCTGCCGAGATAAAAGCTCTGATGGATACCGGAATAAGGCTGAACAGGAATCAATTTCCTATCGCATGTTTTCATTCTCAGTCATATAACATGAGCAAAAACCTTGACGAAAGGTTGCCTGCGATAATACTTATGATTCTGGCTTTCGTTATTCCAATCTTTGCAACCAGGAGGAGGAACATGCTTATGTATTTCAGCGCTTCGGCCCTGGCCGGCTTTGAAATAATAATTCTTCTCACTCTCCAGCTAACTGCAGGAAACATGTATCAGCTGACCGGTCTTGTAATTGCAGTTATGATGGCAGGATTGGCGGCAGGAGCCGGCACAAGGATGAACTTCACCGGAACTATTGATCTCAGAATCAAATCCATGATCCTGGTGATCTACTATGTTGTCCTTGCATTATGCTTCAATCTTATCCTGGGATTAAAGGGAGTATTTGTTCCTGTGCTTTTAATCCTCCTTTCAGTGGTTATACCAGCGTGGATGACAGGCCATATATTCCGTGAGCTGACAACAGGCAGTACAGAAACATCGGCTCCCGGAGCAACATACAGCGCAGACCTTGCGGGATCGGCTCTAGGATTCATACTCGTATCCGGGATCGCAGTTCCGGCTTTTGGAATCAGGAACTCGATAATTTTACTCTCGATACTTATATTTGCAGGCATACTTTTTGGAACTAAGAAATAGCTAATTTTAAGAATCAAAAAATCGTTACGGGAATTGAATAAAACTGCTCAGAATATTTCAAAGCGTGATTTCCTGAAGAGATGCTTTGCAGTTTCTTCAGGCGTCATTTGTTTTCCGCGGATGGCTGTCGCTGACAGCTTTATGGACTCAGATCAGGATATTTACCGTAAGCTGGCAATGTACCAGGAGGAGACACCCAGAGGAATAATGTGCAGGATATGTCCCAACGAATGTGTTCTGAAGGAGGGTGAGGTAAGTAAATGCAATAACAGAAGAGTGCACAATTCCAAATTGTACACAATGGCATTCGGCAATCCATGCTCTGTCAACATTGATCCGATAGAAAAGAAACCATTGTATCATTTTGTCCCCGGATCCAGGGCATTTTCAATTGCCACTGCCGGCTGTAACCTTGTCTGTCTCAATTGCCAGAACTGGACCATCTCACAAACCAGTCCCGATAAAACCAGGAATTACGATCTGCCGCCTGAAAGGGTTGTGAGTGAGGCAATAGGAAGTCAATGCAAATCTATTGCCTATACTTATTCCGAACCTATGACTTTTTACGAATATACTTTCGAATCTGCCGGACTGGCAAAGAAAGCAGGTGTCAGGAACATAGTAAAATCAAATGGTTATATAAATCCTGAGCCTCTTAAGAAACTATGTTCCGTTTTAGATGCGGCAAACATCGATCTGAAGTCGTTCAATGAAAGCACTTATCTTAAACTGACAGGTGGCAAATTACAGCCTGTTCTGGATTCACTTAAGATTTATAAGGATATGGGGGTGTGGCTTGAGATAACCAATCTTGTAGTTCCGGGATGGACGGATAATATTGATGAAATCGGGAAAATGTGCAAATGGCTTAGCGAAAACGGATTCAGGGATACGCCGCTTCACTTCAGCAGGTTTTATCCCACCCATAAACTCCAGCAGCTTCCTCCTACTCCGGTTGAGGTTCTTAAAAATGCCGTTAAGGTCGCTGTAAGTGAAGGAATACGATATGTATATACAGGAAATGTGCCGGGAAATGAGATCTCTGATACTAAATGTGCCACATGCGGGACAACTCTTGTAAAAAGGCTTGGTTATACTATCACTGCGAACACAATTTTAAACGGGAAATGCAGTAAATGCGGGAATGCTATCCCGGGAGTATGGAGCTGAAAGAATAGTTTTAAAGTATGAAGCAATCTGAAGCCAAAGCACGTATAGAAAAGCTCAGGAAAGCAATAGAGGAGCATAATCATAACTATTATATTCTCAACTCTCCTGTGATATCGGATTTCGAATATGATCTTCTTCTTCATGAACTTGATACCCTTGAAAGGAAATACTCCGGATTTGCTTCTGAAGAGTCTCCCACCCGCAGGATCGGAAGCGATATCACCAGAGAGTTCAGGCAGTATGAGCACAAGTATCCGATGCTATCCCTTGGTAACACGTATAGCACAGAGGAACTGAGGGAGTTCAATGCCCGGATTGAAAAAGTGACAGGATCACCGGCGGAGTATGTCTGCGAGCTTAAATTCGACGGTGCATCAATCAGCATCACGTACAAAAGAGGAAGGCTATTCAGGGCGCTGACACGCGGCGATGGAACAAAAGGCGACGATGTTACACTGAATGCCAGGACAATAAAGAATATACCCGTCACAATCACAGGAATAAGAGTCCCTGATGAATTTGTGATTAGAGGTGAAATACTGATGCCAAGGGCTGTTTTCGACAGACTTAATGATGAGAGGAACAATGAAGGTCTTCCTCCTTTTGCTAATCCGCGCAATGCGGCAGCAGGTACGCTCAAAATTCTCGATCCGAAGACCGTGGCATCAAGAGGGCTTGTTTGCAATTTCTATTTTCTTCTTGCGGATGAATTGCCTCATGATACACATTATGAAAACATGATGGAAGCATCTACCTGGGGTTTTAATGTACCTGAGAGCATAAGTCTGTGCAAAAGCATAGAAGAAGTAATCACATTCATAAACAGGTGGGAATCTGAACGGAAGAAACTGCCTTTTGATATAGACGGGGTTGTGGTTAAGGTCAATTCCCTTGCGCTCCAGGAGGAGCTCGGCTTTACGGCAAAATCACCGAGATGGGCAATATCATACAAGTACAAAGCCGAACAGGTAACGACCAGGTTGCTTTCAGTATCATTCCAGGTAGGAAGGACAGGAAATGTGACGCCTGTTGCAAACCTTGAGCCGGTGTTTCTGGCAGGCTCAACTGTGAAAAGAGCAACATTACACAATGCCGATCAGATAGCATTGCTTGGTCTTCATCTCAATGACATGGTATATGTTGAAAAAGGCGGAGAGATAATTCCAAAAATCGCAGGTGTTGATCATTCATTCAGAAATGAAAACAGCCATGAGATAAAATTTATTGCAAATTGTCCTGAATGCGGCACACAGCTTGTCAAAAATGAGGGTGAAGCAAACCATTTTTGTCCAAACTATCTTCATTGTCCTCCACAACTTAAAGGAAGGATCGGACACTTTATAAGCAGAAAGGCAATGGATATCGACGGGCTGGGTGAAGAGACAGTGGACCTTCTCTTCAGCAGTAATCTCATAAGAAACTATGCTGACCTGTACGAACTCAAAACAGAACAGCTGGTTCCCCTGGAAAGACTTGGCGAAAAATCCGCGGCAAATATCATTAAAAGTATAAAAACATCACTGTCTGTACCGTACAGCAGGGTGCTTTTTGCCCTTGGTATCAGGCATGTCGGCGAAACAGTGGCTAAAACAATTGCATCAAGATTCAGGTCGATAGATGAGCTTATGAGCGCAGACCTTGAACTCCTGACAAGTGTAAATGAGATTGGTCCCAAAATCGCTGCAAGTATCATTTCGTTCTTTTTCGACAGTGATAATATTTTGATAATAAAGCGCCTTAAAGACTATGGATTGAAGTTTTCTGAAGAGAATGTAAAGGGACCAGAGAGCGACATACTTAAAGGAAAGACAATAGTCATCTCAGGTGTTTTTCTGCGGCACACCCGTGATGAATACAAAGACCTGATTGAAAAGCATGGCGGCAAAAATTCGACTTCAATCTCAGGCAGCACCTCATTAATACTGGCAGGCGACAACATGGGACCTGCAAAAAAAGAGAAGGCTGAACAACTGGGAGTCGCAATGATTGATGAAAATGAATTCCTTGAACTTATTGGTGAAGAATAATAATTACATCTTGCTGACTTTAATAAAAAACTGTTAGGTTTGCAATATGGAACTGTTTGAGAATACAAGACTGAAAATCGGGAATTCCATCTTCTCAAAGAATATACTTAAAGCAAAGAGGAAGGTAAGCTATGGAGGCATTCACCTGATAAAAAAGATCGGAATTGTCTGGGATGCTTCAAAGACAGGCGAATTCGCAAGTCTTTCAAAGTTCCATCAGAAGATGCAGGAAAGGAACATCGATGTAAAAATCCTTGGATATTATCCCGGGAAAGAACTTCCTGATCAGTTAACTGCCATCCGTTTTCTTTCATGCATAAAACGTAAAGAGCTGAATCTCTTTTATATACCGGTTTCAACTGAGGCAGATGTCTTTCTAAGGACGAAGTTTGATATTTTAATTGACATAAATTTCGACAAGGTGTTTCCTCTTCAGTACATAACGAAATTATCAACTTCCAGTTTTAAAGTCGGCTTGTTTAATTCTGAAACCGACTCTTCTACATTTGACCTCATGATGGAAATTAAAAAACCTGTTCAGGTGGAAAATTACCTGACACAGGTAATCCATTACCTCGAAAAGATAAACTCCGGATCAACAGTAACAGTTGTCAATCAATAGAACATGAAAAGATTCAAAGGGACTGGTGTTGCAATAGTCACACCTTTTAAGAACGATTCAAGTATCGATTTTTCAGCACTGGGACGCGTAATTAATCATGTAATAAAAGGAGGTGTCAATTACATAGTGGCAATGGGTACCACAGGTGAAGCCTCCACTCTTACAAAAGATGAGAAACATGCTATTGTTTCATATGTCACCGAAGCTATCGACAGCAGAGTTCCGCTTGTTGCGGGTATTGGAGGAAATAATACCCAGGATGTTATAAACACCATTAGAGAGCTTGATCTTCAGGGAGTTGACGCGATATTATCAGTTGCTCCCTATTACAATAAACCAAGCCAGAGAGGTTTATTCGAGCATTTCAAGGCTATTTCTGCCTGCAGTCCGCTTCCCTTAATGATCTACAATGTTCCGGGAAGAGCTTCATGCAATATCTCTTCTGACACCTGCCTTGAGCTGGCTCATGAATGTGATAACATAATTGCTGTTAAGGAGGCATCGGGTGATTTGGCTCAGATAATGAGAATAATCAAAGGTAAACCCGGGAATTTCATGGTCATTTCCGGCGACGACATGCTGATAATTCCCGTAATTGCCGCAGGAGGATCGGGAGTTATTTCAGTGCTTGCAAATGCGTACCCATCAGAATGCAATGAGATTGTAAGCAACGCTATGAACAATAACTTTAAGGCTGCACGCGATGCTCATTTCCGGTTCATCGAAGCCATTGAACTGCTCTTTGCCGATGGCAATCCCTCAGGCATCAAGGCATTCATGAGCATAATGGACCTTTGCCAGAACAATTTAAGATTGCCCCTGGTACCTGTAAATAGCAATGTCTATTCCCGAATAAAAAAGTTTGTTGAAGGTGTGAAATAATAGACGTCAGGCATTAGGTGACGCACCTGACTGGACCCCTCCGTGACAATTCTTGTATTTCTTTCCGCTGCCGCACGGACAGGGATCATTTCTTCCTACTTTTCTATCAACACGCACAGGTTCTGTCTTGCGCTCTCCTGCCTGTCCTCCGCCGCTCGTGCCATACTGACTGAAATCGCTCTTCTGAGTCTTAAGGTTCTCCACCTGCCGTCTTCTCTGGGCTTCTTTAACCTGCTCCGGATCCTGGGTCGGTATATGGCCTTTCATGAGTGTGCTTACGATATCCTTGTTCACCTTCTGGATCATAGTCTTAAAAAGTTCATACGACTCGAACTTATAGATAAGGAGAGGATCCTTCTGCTCATATGTGGCATTTTGAACCGATTGCTTCAGCTCATCCATCTCACGAAGCTGTTCCTTCCATGAATCGTCGATAGTGGCCAGCACCACTGTTTTTTCGTATGATTTAGCCAGTTCCCTGCCTTCCGACTCAGCTGTGGCTTTCAGATTAGTCACAACCTGGAACACCTTGACACCATCAGAAATAGGAACAACAACATTTTCGTACTGATGTGACATGCGTTCGTAAACATCCTTCAGAACAGGATAAGCCTGCAGGGAGATCGAGTCGACTTTGCGCTTGTATGTATCGAGCACCTTTGCATAGACTTTATCGATAACCACATTCGTGGATTCCTTCAGGAATACCTCAGAAGAGACCGGTGAGTCCATCGAAAATGAACGTATCAGATCAAAATCGAAGCCTTCATAGTCGCCCTCATTCTGGTATGTTTCGACAAGATTTGCTGTTACGTCATACATTGAGTTTGCAACGTCAACGCTCAGTCTTTCTCCAAGAAGGGCATGACGCCTTTTCTTGTAGATGACGGTTCTCTGTGAGTTCATTACGTCGTCGTATTCAAGAAGGCGCTTACGTATCCCGAAGTTATTCTCCTCAACTTTTTTCTGAGCTCTTTCAATTGATTTTGTGATCATCGAGTGTTGGATCATTTCACCATCCTTCAGTCCCAGCTTATCCATTATTCCAGCGATACGCTCGGAGCCAAAGAGCCTCATGAGTTCGTCCTCCAGTGAAACAAAGAATTGCGACGATCCGGGATCTCCCTGCCTTCCGCTTCGTCCACGAAGCTGTCTGTCGACTCGTCGTGATTCATGTCTTTCTGTTCCTATGATAGCAAGGCCACCGGCTTTCTTAACTTCATCGGTAAGCTTTATATCTGTTCCACGGCCGGCCATGTTTGTGGCAATGGTTATAGTTCCTGTTTTTCCGGCTTCTGCAACAATGTCAGCTTCCCTCTGGTGAAGCTTGGCATTAAGCACATTATGCCTGAGTCCTTTCATCTTCAGCATCCTGCTGAGCAATTCAGAAATTTCTACTGAAGTTGTGCCAACAAGTACAGGCCTGCCCTTCCTGTTCAACTCTGATATCTCGTCGATAACGGCATTGTATTTCTCACGCTTGGTCTTGTAAATTATATCTTCACGGTCGTCCCTGATGACACTCTTGTTAGTTGGTATGACAACCACATCAAGCTTGTAAATATTCCAGAGCTCACCTGCTTCTGTTTCTGCAGTACCGGTCATACCTGCAAGCTTATGGTACATCCTGAAATAGTTCTGGAGAGTAATGGTTGCGTATGTCTGCGTTGCTGCTTCAACCTTTACATTCTCTTTGGACTCAATAGCCTGATGGAGTCCGTCGGAATACCTTCTTCCTTCAAGAATACGTCCTGTCTGCTCGTCAACGATCTTCACCTTGTTATCGATGACCACATATTCCACGTCCTTGTCAAAAAGTGTCCATGCCTTAAGCAGCTGGGTCATCGTGTGCACGCGCTCCGACTTAACTGAATAATCCTGGAGAAGCTCATCCTTTGCTTTAAGCTTTTCCCTGTCATTCAATCCGGATTTCTCGAGATCGGCTATTTTAGAACCCATATCTGGCAGGATAAAGAAGCTTGCATCTTCAACCGATGTTGAAATAAGGTCGAGGCCTTTTTCTGTCAGTTCAATGGCATTGGCTTTCTCATCAATAACAAAAAAGAGTTCCTCTGTAACTTTAGGCATCTCCTTGCTGTTGTTCTGCATGTAGAAGTTCTCGGTCTTCTGGAGCAGCGTCTTATTGCCTTCTTCACTAAGGAATTTGATCAGGGCATTGTTTTTTGGTAGCCCTTTATATGCCCTTAAAAGAAAAAGTCCCCCCTCTTCGTTCTTGCCATCGGCGATCAGCTTCCTGGCATTTGCAAGTATTTGTGTAACAAGTTGTTTCTGAGCACTTACCAGTTTTTCAACTTTAGGCTTCAGCTCATCAAACTGCTGTGTATCGCTTTTTGCCGTCGGACCAGAGATGATGAGAGGCGTACGGGCATCATCAATGAGCACTGAGTCGACCTCGTCGACAATGGCATAATGATGTTTTCTCTGAACAAGGTCCTCAGGATTTATTGCCATGTTATCTCTCAGGTAGTCGAAGCCGAATTCGTTGTTCGTACCGAATGTGATATCGGCATTATATGCTTTGCGCCTTTCCGGTGAATTGGGCTGATGCTTGTCGATACAATCGACAGTAAGTCCATGAAATTCATATATAGGACCCATCCATTCAGAGTCACGCCTGGACAGGTAATCATTAACAGTGACAATATGTACACCCTTGCCGGCCAGGGCATTAAGGAAGACCGGGAGAGTTGCAACGACTGTTTTTCCCTCCCCTGTTGCCATTTCGGCTATTTTCCCCTTATGAAGTGCAACACCGCCAATAAGCTGGACATCATAGTGGACCATATCCCAGAGAATTTCATTTCCGCCTGCCATCCATCTGTTGCTCCAGACAGCTTTATCGCCTTTAATAACAATGCTTTCCCTGGTAGCGGCAAGGTCGCGGTCGAGCTGGCGGGCTGTGACCTCAATTGTCGGATTTTCCTTGAACCGTCTGGCTGTCTCCTTTACAATGGCAAAAGCCCTGGGTACGCATTCGTCGAGTATCTTTTCAAGCTTCTCGTCGATGCGTTTCTCAATCTTATCTGCCTCGTTATAATATACTTCCTTCTTATCTACATCTTCTTCCTTCTCAGCTTTCTCCTTCAGGGATTTTATTTCATCCTCATCTTGTACAATATAATCATTGATCTCCTTTTTAAGGTCAAGAGTCATATCACGCAACTGGTCGTTAGTAAGATCCCCGACCTTCGCGAATTCTGCATGGACCTTTTCAACATAGGGATTAATCTCCTTCATATCACGATCATACTTGTTCCCCAGGAAGAGACCCAGCACGTTATTTATAATACTCATTGCAAAGTGATTTTACTTTATTCTAAAATAACACGCAAAATTAGTTTATTTTTTTAATAAATGAAGAACTTACACAGAGTACCACAGAGTACCACAGAGAGACACAGAGAAAGCCCTCGGTGGAACTCTTTGCTTCTCCGGATTTCCTCTGTGAAAGTTCTTATTTTATTAAATAATACTTCAGAGTTTGAATACCGTTTTGGTGATAGAGAACGATTAAATAAAGTCCTGAAGGATATCCGGAAATATCGATATTTGCCTCAATTGAGCCATTTGTATAGTTTGATACTATCAATGTGCCGGTAGTATTGAAGATGCTGTATCTCAGTGGTTTATTGATGATGTTATCAAGCTTCCTGATCATGAATCTGCCATTTCCGGGATTCGGATAGATCGATGCAGGTGTTATTGTTATTTCATTAACACTATTAATCCGCGGACCAATATAGAGATCTTCGATGCCCCATCCCCATCCATTGGCATAAGGATCGGAGAAGAGCCTGAACCGAACGATCATTGTATCTCCGGCAGATATGTGCGAAGAAACCTTCGGGAAAATTGTATGTTTAACAAGCATTGATTCATCTCCGGTGAAGGTCGAATTATTGCCGCTTATTGCACTGTTATAATCTGCTTCCCATTGATCCAGATATCTGCTGTCGTAACCATCTGCCAGTGCAAACCAGTTCTTTCCAAAATCACGGGAGGCTTCCACAATTACATAATCATAAAACCAGGTTGATCCGAAAGTCGATCCCTCTTCTCCCGGTTCAACCAGCACCACTTCATAATAACTTATGATCATACCGCTTTCGTCGAACCTCACAGGAGTTCTAAGCATCGCAGTATATCCGATGCTGTCGCCAGTTTCTTCCGGACTTTCATAGGGGTGCCTGGTATGAAGCCCGAAGTCATTGAATCCGGCGGGCATTGTCACTTCAAAACCATTGGTCAGGAAGTCACCCGTTGCAAATTCAAAGTCGGTTGCATAGCTTGTCTCTACATTGTTTATCCTTTCGAAATTCACAGTGTAGAATCCGGTTGATGGAAAAATCTTCTGATTTGGTGAAGCAGCTTTGTCAATTGCTATGAACCTGTATGACAGGGAATCACCACCTGTAACCGGCATAGTTTTAGTGCTCAGAACTGACCGGTAACCATCTTCACCTGCATGGGCTAGTCCTAAAGAATTCAAGGGACCTTCATTAAGCTTGTATTCAAGATAAACTGTGTCTATACCGATGTTATCTGTTGCTTCAACGTCGAAACTGACCGAATCTACGACTGAAAGGTAATACTCAGCAGGAGTATGGGTCAATACCGGCTTAACTGTATCAGTACCTATATAGACTGAATTCGGATATGCCGTATCGGATGGTGAAAGGTAAGATCTCAGGAAATAGTCCTCAGCAGAAATATAATAAGAGAGCCTGGTTTCATAGGATGGGATGGATATGGCAGCTGTAAAAAGATTGTTTGATCCCGGAGATGTCATATAAGAAGTCTGGCTGGTTTTGAAGTCATCAAAAGACCATGTAAGGGCGACTTTGCCATGATTATATGAAGTATCCGATTTTATTTCAGCATTTATGGCTACAGAGGAAATAGGTTCCTCTGTGTCTTTTGAGGGTTCATGTATTATCCGGGTATTTATCCATCCGATATCACCAAGCATTGCCCTGGTAAGCTTGCCCGGATTATGAATAGCCTCTCCCCTTCCGATAAATGGTGTCATTAGTGCATCGGTATTGACATCGGTTGGTTTATATGTTTCTTCATCGAGGTGGGCAATGCTTGAACCTGCTTCAAATGTCACTGGAGCGTATAGCCTTGACCTTCCGCCTGAAAGATATGCGTTCACCACCGGGCCCTTAAAATACAATATACCGCTTGTAAGCTGTGTCTTCAGGGCAGATGACGGGTTGGGAAACAGAATAGAATTGGTAAGTTTCTGCCCTGAATTATTTTCAACAAAAACATCATAGATCAGGGGCAATGAAGAGACACCATAAGAACCCGTTGCAGACTCAACATAAAAACTGTCGAAAAAGCCGAGACCGTGTATCATTTCATGAAGCGCTACTGTGACAAGGTCGTATTTGAGTGTAGGAGTTTTTCCATCAGTTCCCAGATACCAGTTCACCGAGCTGTTGATATGAAGTTCCATATCGCCTTCCGCATCCTCATTGAGCTTCTGTCCTGCAATCTTTTCTGCAAGAGCAGCAGGATAGACAGCCAGTGGTTTCCAGGCGTCAATTCCCCGGCCAGGAGCATAACTTGTTGCTGATGAATTTGCCAGTACACCTGATGTTGAAATGTTTTCCCAGGTCGCCAGAATTGTAATATGAACATCATCAGGCAGCAGGGCTTCCAGGATTGAAGCCGCACGTTCAACTGAGGTTATGGCTGCTGCAGTAAAATTGGTATAATAGATATCTACTGAAGCTCCGCCTTTCTTTCCGATTTTCTCAAAGTATTCTTTTGGCGGAGGAATATAGACCCTGTTCACCTTATCACTTGCATAAGTGGTTCCGGTGAACAGGGGTTGTTTGATCATTCTCTGGCCATTTAGCCCGAGAAATGATGTTATTAAATAAAAAGCTGTTAATAAGATGATCTGTCTTCTCATTGAGCACTCTGGGCATTGCCCGCCGGTGTTCTCAGACTCATGATATCCCTGTCGAACTGGTACAGGTTGCTCTTGCCTCCAAGCTTCAGTTTATCTATTATAGCCTGTGCAGATGCTTCTTCTTCAACCTGTTCCAAAACAAACCACTGCAGGAAATTGTGTGTATTGAAATCTTTTTCAGCGAGAGTAAGGGCCACTATCTCATTGATACTTGCAGTAACAAAATTCTCATGTTTCAGAACTTCCTTAAACATCTCCTCAACGTTCCTGAACTCGACCGGAGGTTTTTTAAATGCCGGAATTATTGCCTTGCCTCCTCTTTCGTTAATATATTTGACGAATTTGAGCATATGAAGTTTTTCTTCCTCTGCCTGGGTATAAAGCCATGCTGCAACACCGGCCAAACCATTGGTTTCAGCCCATGATGCCATAGCGAGATAAAGGTTGGAGGAATAACCTTCGCGTTCTACCTGCCTGTTGCAGATATCTTCAATTTTCTTTTTTAACATATCTTTTGTTTTTAGTGGTTTCTTCAGCTTAAACAGATTTCCTTTACTGTTGTTCAATATTCAGCAGTTCCTCGATCTTCAGGACCATGTCGTTGACTGAGAAAGGCTTTGAATATATTGCATCGGCGCCCAGCGCTTTAGCCAGGTTCAGATAACTTCCCGGACCTGCTTTTCCTCCACCCGAAATTGCTATTATCTTTATTGATGGTTTGATCTCCTTCAGCTTCATGATCACCTTAAGCCCATCCTCTTCAGGCATGATAAGATCTGTTACCACAAGGTCGGTAACACCTGGTTTGAAATGAGTTATAGCATCTTTACCATTTCCAGCCTCAAGTATGGTATATCTTCTTCTGCTGAAAGAGACTTTGAGCATCTCTCTCAGTTCTTCATCATCTTCAATAATAAGTATTCCTGGCATTGACAGTAGTATTCAAGTTATAATTCTTTCCCGGTTACTTAATAGACAACTGAATTGCATTCTTTATTTCTTTTAGAGACACCGGTTTAATGAGATGTTGACATACAAGGCCCGAATTTACAAATTTTTCTTCAGGGAATTCAATATCCGGATCCTCAATAAGAATGCATTGTGTTTCTGAGGTACGGTTATGCAGGGCACCCAGAAGGTCCTCACACCGAATATTCTCAGCATCGGTCATATATATTATCAGGTCAGGTTCGAATTTCTTTTCTGACATAACCGCAACAAAATCTTTTTTGTTGGAAGGTTTTATGAGATCGTATCCTGCACTTTCAAGAGCAAGTGATAAGATATTCGATTCATGCCTGTTACCCATGATAAAGAGTATCCTTTTTCTTATCCCGGAAACTAAAAAGTTATTTGTACTCCCGGCAGAAACAGGCAGATAAACATAGAATACAGAACCTTTTCCCTTCTCGCTCGACACAAGCACTTCTCCCCCCATCTCCGTGACTATTCCGTGAACAACAGATAGACCCATACCTGAACCTTTTCCCACTTCCCGTGTGGTGAAGAAAGGTTCAAATATCCTTCTGATCAATGACGGGTCCATTCCTTTCCCGGTATCCCGGAATGTTATCAGAACATAATCGTCGGCAACGATCTTTTTGTTGAGTTCGTCCCTTACCTTTTTCCCGCTTACCAATTCCATGCTGACGGAAATAATACCCTTCCGTTCCTCAAGCGATTCTATCGCATTTGTCAGCAGATTAAGGAAGATCCTGAACAGCTGAGTGGGATCAGCAAAGACCGGAGCATTTTTCTTCCTGATATTGCTCTTAACAGTTACATTTTCAGGCGCTGCCGATTTAATAAAGCCGATAGTTTCCTTCAGCACATCATAAACGTTCACTATCACTTTTTCCTGTTCCACCTGCCTGCTGAAGGCAAGCATCTGGTTTATAAGAGACCTGGCTTTAGATACGGCCATCTGAATCTTTGCCACATTCTGGTATGAAGGAGATGCTTGTGGAAGATCTTCCTGCAGGAGCTCTGAATAACCTGATATAGTTGCAAGTATATTATTAAAATCGTGTGCTATTCCACCTGCCAGAGCACCAATGGTTTCAAGCTTCTGTGCCTGCAGCAGCCGATCCTCCAGCATTTGTTCAATCCGCTTAAACTCTTCTTCCTTCTCAACGGCAATTTTCTCTGACAATTTCAGGTCGGTAATATCGAATGTTTCAGCAAGCAGGTGGGTTATTTCACCGGATTCAACTGGGAAAGGCCGAAAAACAACTTCAAAAAACCTTTGTCCGGTCTGTGGTATTGTAAAGGAAGCTTCGTATTTAACTGTAGCTCCGGAAAAACACCTGTCAATATTCTGTTTTATGTTCTTACTGAATGTCTCCTGTCCCCAGACATCAGCAAGTGTTTTGCCCACAATAGCATCAGCAACTTCCTTGTGTGCATTGCAGAAAGGGGCATTCACCTTTTCATAAACATAATCCCTGTTAATGATGCTGATCATCGACCTGCAGTTGTCGAGAATGTGATCAGAGAAGTATTTTTCCCTGGAAAGGAAACTGGTGAAGTCATCATTCTCGGGTATATTCTTGCCCAGGTTCATTTTCTCAGTTTTTTGAATTTATTTCTCATGTCATATCCAGATTGAAGGTCTTTTTAAAATCCTTCAGTGCGGGATATTTATTCTGCAAATAATTGTATTTCTGCTCATCTGTATAAAGAAGTTCGTCCGATTCCGAGAGATCCACAGCAGTTTCTATGTCAAGCTCAGAAACTATGAATTTCTTTTCGAGGAAGCTTAAGAGCCGGGGTTTGTAATTCTGAATGAAAAGGTCTTTCTGAGCTGCATTGTTCAGATGTATCCTGACAGTATGCTCATCTTCCATTTCAGGCAGTATCGATTTGAACATACTGATGATCCTGGGACCATCGCCTTTGAGGTTTTCAATAAATTCCAGCCATGCCGCGGCTAATGCTTCACCTGTAAATTCCTCCTTTCTTTCAGCGGATGATAAAGCTTTGCTGTCTGGTTCCCGGACAATTGCAGATGGCGGAGGTTCACTGTTTTTATTTTCGGATATAACCTCCCTGATTGAAAATGCTTTTGAAGGTTTTTCGACTACCGGCATATGACTTGCAGGCACCTTATCCTGGCGAGGATACTCTTTCTTCTTAGGCTCATCTCCCTGCCGTATTATTTCTGATTTTGAGGGAGTTTGTATCTCCTTTTCGGGACTGGTCAGCTGTTTGCCCTCAGTCTTTTTTTTTTCACTCCCTTCTCCGGATTCAGCCATTATGCGGCAAATCCTGATCAGCCAGAGCTCTGCATGAAGCCTGGGATTCTTGCTGCTTTTGTAGCTGATGTCGCAGCTGCTTCCGGCTTCAAGAGCTTGATACAGAAAGTCCACCGGACATTTTACCGATTGGTCAAGGTATTTCTGGCGGACCGAGGATGTTGCTTCCAGGAGTTTTAGTGTAGCTTCATCCTTGCTGATAAGAAGATCGCGAAGATGGCTGTTCATGCCGGCCACGAAATTATGACCGTCGAATCCTTTTTCAAGAATCTCATTGAAATTCAGAAGCACAGAAGACACATCACCTTTTAAAGCTCCGTCAACGCACCTGAAATAGTATTCATAATCAAGCACGTTGAGATTTTCAATTACATCCTTGTATTTAATATTCTTTCCACAAAGGCTGACAATCTGGTCGAAGATGGAGAGGGCATCCCTCATGGCGCCATCAGCTTTCTGTGCGATAATATGAAGCGCCTCTTCTTCAGCTGTAACAGATTCATTCTTTGCAACATACAAAAGACGCGAGACGATATCCTCAATTCTAATCCTGTTAAAATCAAATATCTGACAGCGTGAAAGTATGGTAGGAATGATCTTATGCTTTTCGGTGGTTGCAAGAATGAAGATAGCATGCGAAGGCGGCTCTTCAAGTGTTTTCAGGAATGCATTGAAAGCCGATGAGGAAAGCATGTGCACTTCATCTATTATATAAATGCTGTATTTCCCTATCTGCGGAGGTATCCTCACCTGGTCGTTCAGGCTTCGTATATCTTCAACCTTGTTGTTTGAAGCAGCATCAAGCTCATGTATGTTAAATGATCTCAGCGTATTGAAGGAAAGACACGATTCACATTTATCACAGGGATCGACTTTATCACTGAGGTTTATGCAGTTGATTGTCTTTGCAAAGATCCTGGCACATGTTGTTTTCCCTACACCTCTTGGTCCGCAGAACAGATATGCCTGGGCAAGATGATTGCTTTTAATTGCATTTTTCAGCGTATTTGTGATCGTATCCTGGCCAACAACCATATCGAATGTGGCAGGGCGGTATTTTCGTGCTGAAACGATGAAGTTCTCCATAAATAAACGACCTCAGTATTTCTTAATTTGAAATACAAATATAGATAAAAAGCAATCTCTGAAGGTCACTGTTGAAAATTTCGACGCGTTTATGAAGCAAATGATAATAAGACTGCGTTGGTGATAATTTTCAGCTGATTATTTTTTGAATAAAGGAAAATAGTTGTACTTTTGCGAGCCAAAATCATTTAAATTAAATTAAAGAAAAATTATGTTGAATCAGTACGAAACCGTTTTCATTGCAACTCCCGTTTTATCTGAGAACCAGATGAAGGAAGCGGTACAAAAATTCAAGAAGGTCATCACCGATCACAAAGGTGATATCGTTCATGAAGAGAACTGGGGCCTGAAAAAACTGGCTTACCCTATTCAAAAGAAGTCAACAGGCTTCTATTATCTGATCGAATTCAAAGGCCCAGGTAGCCTTGTTGAAAAGCTCGAAGTCCAGTATCGCCGCGATGAGAGGATCATCAGGTTCCTGACTTTCAAGATGGAGAAATTTGCCGTCGAATATGCAGAGAAAAAGAGAAAACAAAAAGAATCAGGTAAAGCAAAGGAGGAATAAGACATGGCACAGAATGAATCTGAAATCAGATATTTGACTCCCCCGACAGTTGAGGTCAAGAAAAAGAAATACTGCCGGTTCAAGAAGAATAAGATCCGCTATATCGATTACAAGGATCCGGAATTTTTGAAAAAGTTCCTGAATGACCAGGGAAAAATACTTCCCCGGAGAATAACCGGAACATCCCTAAAATACCAGAGGAAAGTGGCAAAATCTGTTAAAAGAGCCCGTCATATTGCCCTTCTTCCTTACGTTACTGACCTATTAAAATAAGGAGGATCTATCATGGAAATTATATTATTGCAGGATGTCCAAAAACTTGGACAGAAGGATGATCTGGTACACGTAAAGGACGGTTATGGCAGGAATTATCTTATACCAAGAGGATATGCCATGGCTGCAACTCCATCGGCAAAGAAGACACATGCCGAGAATCTGAAGCAGAGAGCGCACAAGGAAGAAAAGATCAAAACTGTAGCTCAGGAACTTGCATCAAAAATGGCCGGCCTTTCAATCACTGTCGGCGCAAAAACAAGCTCGTCAGGAAAGATATTCGGTTCAGTCAATACAATACAGATTGCTGAAGCCCTGAAGGAAAAAGGATTTGATATTGACCGCAAAAGCATCTCGCTTCCCGTAGATCAGATCAAGGAGATCGGAAAATACAAAGCTCTTGTCAGGTTGCACAGGGAAGTGAAAGTTGAAGTGGATTTTGAGATTGTTGCAGAATAATTTATTCTGATATAGTATAAAGAGACTGGATCTGATGATTCAGTCTTTTTTATTTAAGACTCCCCTGCCCCCCTGACTAATCTTAATACACATCTTTTCTAGTAGTCCTCTAAGAAGAGGGAGATTCCTCTCTTCTCCTCCTGCGTCGGCTTCGCTCGGAATGACAGGAGGATTGTTGTTAAAATAGGAAAGAGGCGGCGCGTTTTGCAGTTATCTTTCTCTTTAATTGAATATTGTGCAAAACGCGCCGCCTCTTTCCTAAAATCCCCTTAAGTAACCTGTCATTCCGAACGAAGTGAGGAATCTCCTGATTATTAACACTATATTAATATTTATGTATAAAGAGTAGCCACCTTTAAAGGTGTTGGGGGGTTATTTCGCCGCAATTGTCTCTATTTCAATCAGCGCTCCCAGAGGTAATCGCCTTGAGATTTGTCATATCGCTCAGCAGGTGCATTCACGGTGTTAATGATCTTTTTCATTCCAGGGTTATTAGTAATTGTCGTGATAGTCTTTTCTCCTTTCATATTTCAGGTCCTGCAGCACAGAAGCGTTAACCCTGATAGCGAACTCCCACATTTTCATATTCCCATTGGGTATCCAGTTAAAGCTCATGTTCCAGCAGTGAAGATCGCGGGTGAAGCCAAGCTGTGTCATCGTTATTTCATTGGCATTAAAATCGTATCCGGTGCTGTATGTCATGTTCATTTTCTTTGTGATCTGAACATGGCCGCGCACGGTAAGGGACTGAGAAATCGTAGCGTCGAACCTCGGCTTGACATAACTCAGGGAATAGCTTATATCCATTGACCAGGGGGCATCGAATTTCATATATCCATATTCATCAAATTCCGATGCAGCCGTACTTTTGCCCGTTACGACTTCTCCGTCAGCGTTAGCAGCGGCCATACCATATCCTGGTCTTCCGGCAGTTCCTGCCACAGGTGCGGATTCCTGTGTTTTCTTCTGCTGTTTGCCCTTCAGCAGATCGCTCACACTGAGATCGAGACTGACACTGGCCATATTCAGTCTCATCAGCCTGCCGGTCTGTTCATAATGGAATGCTTCTGTCTGATTACCCAGACTGTCAAGCCCGTACAGAGAGAAGTTCGAATTGGCTGAAAGATTAACGGTTTTAAAGAGCGTTGTCCTCATTACCATTGATACCGGAGCCCATTTATAAGCATCTGCAAAAATATTATACGCAGTCGATATTCCGAAATTGTCAATCAGGCTCACCTTCTTTGGTTTGCCCGTTGTATCATTCCTCTCAAAGACTTTAGCCTCCAGAATATTTGTCAGGCTGAAACTTACATTACCGCTTCTTCTTGATAATGAAGGTGTTCCATAAATATTACCGTCGTAAATTGAATAATTTTGTGTCTTTAATCCCAATGAATCAAGCTGCACCTGCCTGTACATTTTCGAGCTGAGTTCGTTGAATGAAGGGACATAACTGAAACTGACTGATGGTTTCATTACATGACGTATGGCATCAACCCTGGAATTGGGATTTACAAAATCGAACATCCCGAAAATCTGGGGACTGTATCCTGCACTGATGGACGGATTCAGTGCTTGTCCGTAAAAGGTACCTCTCAGGGTATCGTACACAACTTTGTTCAGATCGGGATTCCAGATTCTTTCAACTTTTTGAGTATACAAAACACCTTTATAGGATAGTGAAGGAGAAATTGAAAAGTTTTTGAAGGGCCGTAACTGGAAGCTCAGCGGCGCTTCATGAGAGAATCCGCTTCTCATTCTGCTCCAGGTATCATTTGTGAACAGGAGGCTGTCGTAAGTGCTTACCTGGTTATCAAGCGAAGCTGAGTACTGAAAAGAAAGTTCCTGCCACCATTTTGCCGGACCGGTTTGTCTTTTTCCCTTCAACGGGTAAATCCTTGATGCACTGAAACTCATTTTGGGAAGGTTAAGGCTTACGGTCTTGTTCCTGACGTTCTGGCTGTGGTTCATGCTCGCCGCAAAATTAAAGGGCGTTCCTGTCCAGGTTTTTGAATAGCTTATGCTTGACTGCCGTTGTGTTGTTATGTGGTCGGTCAGATTGTAACTGTTGTTTCTGTCATATTCGCTTGAGCTCATGTTAACACTTGCAGAAAACCTGGATCCCGGCCTTGCCTTGGCATCCTGGCTGAAGTTCCATCCCAAACTGTAGTTCTTTGATGCAGATTCATCAGGCAGTCCTTTGTACCCTGATATGTTCTTTGCATAGCTGAAGGAGAAACTGCCTCTGTACTTATACCTTTTATTATATGTGGTCTGAGCATTAGCCAGCCAGGAACCATTTGTAAAAATGCTTCCTGTAACCGAAAGGTCAAAATAATTGTTGATGGCAAAATAGTAACCGCCATCGGTGAGCGCATATCCCCTGGCAGCTTCATAATGGACCTTCGGGATCCTTATTCCCGATGCAGCCTTCTTTGTCTGTATTGGAAAATAGCCAAAAGGAAGATAGATTGGCAGAGGGATTCCCTCAAGGACAAGATTGCCGGGGCCTGAAACTATTCTCTTGCCAGGATACAGTTTTGCCTTTTGCAGTTTTATATAAAAGTGAGGCGTATCGAGGTCGCAGGTTGAATAAGTGTTTTTGTAGATATTTGATGTACCGTCATCCAGGAGCTTTGTTACCCTGCTGTGAAGGAATCCTTCATCCTGCTTGGTGACTATGTTTTTCACTATTGCCTGCTTGGTCCTGAAATTATATCTGAGCGTGTCGGATTTGAATTCCTCGGATCCTGATTTGAATTCAGGTTTTCCTGTTACTGCTTTCAAAGAATCCCTTATCCCGACAGCATATACCTCATTGGTTTCCATATCAAATACAATGGAGTCGGCCTTGATCTCTATGTCGCCGTAATTGACAATTCCGTTTTTAACAATGGTGGCTTTTTTATTAACAAGATCATTTTTGATATATCCTCCAGGAGCGCTGTAAACCACCTGTTTATCTATCGCATCTTTTGAGATACTCCTCAGGCTGATGGCTGTATCTGTTTGCATCAGGCGACCCTGAACCTGAATGGAATCAAGAATTATATTGTCTTCCTGGGATAACAGCAAAAGAGACCTGAGCATCACGAGGAGCACGACAACTAACCGCTTTTCTGAAAAAGAATACAATTTATACTATTTTTGTATAGTTTTTGTGTGACGTCGGATGTCAGCGTCAAAACTATTAAAAAAAACGCGAACATTACATGAGTCCCGGAATTAAAAACGGCAAAGCAGGTACCATTAATATATATGGTATTATCCTGATCCTGATATTTAACGTTTCCTTAAGTATTATTGCCTCAGGCTCCTCTCCCAAAACCAATGGAAAGTGGGTTATTGTGATAGATCCGGGTCATGGAGGAAGGGACTCCGGGGCTCCAGGATTAATAAGCAAGGAAAAGGACATTAACCTTTCAATAGCATTGAAAGCTGCAAAATACATCCGGGAGAATATCAAGGATGTTTCTGTTGTTCTGACCCGCGATGATGATTCAACCGTTGACCTTCTTGAAAGACCCAAGATAGCAAACCGGAACAATGCAGACCTTTTTATTTCCATCCATGCCAACGGAGTAAAGTCAAAAAGTGTTATGGGTGCCGAGACCTATGTGATGGGACTTGCAGTAAACGAGGAGAACCTTGAGGTGGCAATGAAGGAGAACGAGGTTATACTTCTTGAGGATGACTATTCAACCAAGTATGAGGGTTTTGACCCGAAATCTCCGGAATCATATATAATCTTTACCCTTACCCAAAACGTTTATCAGAAACAGAGCATAGACCTTGCATCAAAGATCCAGACTCAGCTTACAGAAAGTGTCGGAAGAAAAGACCGTGGCGTAAAACAGGCTGGATTCTGGGTATTGTACAGAACATCAATGCCCAGTGTTCTGATTGAGACAGGATTTATTACAAATCCGACTGAAGAAAAATACCTTAATTCTGCTGATGGGCAGGATTACCTTGCCTCTGCAATCTTCAGAGCATGCAGGGATTATCTTGATGAATTATCTCTCCGGTCCGGAATAAAAGTGGAACCATCTTCAACTCCTTCAGCCTCTTCAACCTCAAAATCGGTCTCTTCCGGACAGAACAATATCACCTTCATGGTACAGATTGCAGCAGCCACAACAAAAACTGAAATAAAACCTGACAACTTCAAGGGACTTACAGATGTAGAAGAGATAAATACGGGTGAACGTTACAGGTATGTCTCAGGAAGCTTCGATGATTATTCAGATGCTGCCAGGCACAGGAAAAAGATCGAAGCTATCTTTCCTGATGCGTTTGTAATTGCATTAAAAGACAACAAAATATTACCTTTGCAGCAGGCTCTCGAACAAAAGAGAAAAAAGTAAAACATTTAACAGACTATGAAGATCTCAAATGAAGTCAAGATAGGTGCAGTTGCGCTGGTTACCATTTTAGTTTTTATCTGGTTGTTTAATTTCCTGAAGGGAAAGGATTATTTCAAGCGAACTGTAAACTATTATGCAGTATATGATAACATAGGCGGACTTGCAGAATCGAGCCCTGTTGAGATAAATGGCTTCAAGGTTGGTATTGTTCAGTCTATTCGTCTTCTGGATCCTACCAGCGGAAAGCTACTTGTCGTCTTTTCAGTTGGCAAGGATTTCAGGCTGCCGGTAAACACTGTTGCTGAGATATTGCCCACTTCATTAATAGCCGGCATGAAAGCGCAATTCGTATACGGAGACGGCCCGGGATACTATTCATTTGGAGATACCATCCCCGGAAGACTCTCTGAATCGCTTCTTACAACACTCGATGATGTTCTTGAGCCAATTAAGCAAAAGGTTTTGAGCATGGTTACCGTTCTCGATTCAGTTATAACATCCATAAATGATGTCATTGATCCGGAGTTCAAAAAGAACCTTCAGGGGACTATGACGCATCTCGATAATACAACCGGGAGCCTCGACAGGATTCTGGGATCAAAAGAGACAGAGCTCAAGAAGACCCTCGACAATATCACAAAATTCTCTGATATGCTTTCGGCAAACACACAGAAGATGAACAGCACCTTCAGCAATCTTGAATCAATAACAGATACTCTTGCTGCAGCAGATCTTTACAATTCGATAAGCAATCTGAAGGCAAGTCTTGAAAAAGCTTCAACCCTTATTGAAAACCTTAACGACGGAAAAGGAAGCGCAGGACAAATTCTGACCAACGATTCACTTTATACGAATCTTAATAACAGTCTTGCCAGTCTTAATCTCCTCCTCGAGGATGTAAAAAGCAATCCAAAGAGGTATGTTCACTTTTCTCTCTTCGGCAAAAAAAATATTCCTTCCGAATGATCTGAGTTTATAAAATTCAGATTATCTTGAGCTTGAAAAAGAAAAGAAAACTTATGTCAAAATAATACTCGTTTTCAAACCTCCCTGTTGAATTTTGAGTAAGCATCCATAATGAATTGTAATACACATAGAAGGCAATTTATGTATTTTTAATTATCTATAAATCAGATATTTATATAAATGAAAAAAATACTTCTACATAAGTTGCTGATGTTTAAAAACATAGACCAGTTTTGAATTTATCAAGAAAAAAAGTTTTTTTTATAAGAATTTTTTTTACAAATATTGCTTCAGGAATCAGCATAAAACGTACCTTTAAAAAAATAACCGACCTAAATGAACAAAACTCATCATGACGTATGGAATAACTGTCTGCAAATCATTCGCGACATTATTCCATCTGTCAGCTATAAAACGTGGTTTGAGCCTATCATCCCGCTGAAACTCGATAACAATGTGCTGACCATCCAGGTACCCAGCCCCTTCTTCTATGAGTACCTCGAGGAACAATACATTGATATCCTGAGGAAAACGCTGAGGCGTGAGATAGGTGCAGACGCGAAGCTGGAATACAACGTCGTGATGGAGAATGCAAATTATTCTGACGGCAAACCGTACACTGTAAAATATCCTTCCAGGAACAAGACCGATCTTCATAACAAACCGGTGCAGGTTCCATTTGAGGTTGCACAGCCTGAAATTAAAAATCCGTTTGTAATTCCCGGAATTAAGAAGATCCACTTCGATCCTAAACTAAATCCCGACTACAATTTTAATAACTACGTTGAAGGTGAATGCAACAGGCTTGCCAGATCAGCAGGTATCGCCGTGGGAAACAATCCGGGAGGGACAGCTTTTAATCCGCTCATGATCTATGGCGATTCGGGACTTGGAAAAACACACCTTGCACAGGCAATCGGAATACTTGTCAAGGAGAAACATCCTGATAAGATCGTCCTCTATGTCAATGCAAATAAATTCCAGACACAATTCGTTGAGTCGGTAAGGAACAATAACAAGAATGATTTCCTTCACTTTTATCAGATGATCGACGTTCTCATTCTTGATGACGTCCATGAATTTGCAGGAAAGGAAAAGACACAGGATACATTCTTCCATATCTTCAATCATCTCCATCAGTCAGGCAAACAGCTTATTCTTACCTGCGACAAACCACCTGTCGACCTGCAGGGAATGGAACAGCGTCTTCTCTCAAGATTCAAGTGGGGACTCCAGGCCGATCTTCAGAGACCTGATTATGAAACCCGTCTGGCTATCCTGAAAAGAAAAGCCTACAACGACGGAATCGAGTTGCCTGAAGATATCTTTGAATTCCTGGCAGCGAATATTTCCAACAACATCCGTGAGCTCGAGGCAGTATTGATATCCCTGTATGCTCAGTCGACACTCAACAGGAAGGAGATAACCCTTGATCTTGCAAGAATGATGGTCGAAAAACTCATCAGCACCGCAAGAAAGGAAATTACAATCGAGTATATACAAAAGATAGTCTGCGAATATTACAAGATACCGATCGATCTTATCCAGGGAAAAACACGCAAAAGAGAGATCGTGCAGGCAAGACAGGTATCAATGTACTTCTCCAAGTCCCTTACAAAAGCTTCACTCGCGAGCATCGGATCACATATCGGAGGTAAAGATCATGCAACGGTTCTTCATGCATGCAAAACCGTTAACAACCTGATCGACACCGACAAGCATTTCAGGAACCAGATAACGGAGATCGAGAAGAAGCTGAAAGTATAAAGCTACCTCTTTGCTTTAAAGTTTTTCGCATCCACATCCTTTACGCATCTGTCATCATATTCAGAACAGTATAGATAGTCTTGGTGCCAGAGTTCCATCTGTTCACAAAGATATTGTCAGAAGTAGTCTCAAACATCGGTGTCCAGTCATGATCGAGAAATGCATCGCTGTTCTGTCTCAGGATAAAAGTTGTTCTTGCAAGGAACTCCCTGTCGGAAATAAAATTCTCGTTCCTTCCGCCCGGACGGCCCATATGAAGCTCGGTGCCGTATCCGTTGAAGAATGCAATTGCTATCTCCCTGTGGATAATATCTTCTCCTACATCGCATACGCGAAAAATGGAAATGTCGGGTTTAATGAGCTTAATGATGCTAAGCCCATTGCTTCTGTCAAGACCTCTATTGCTTATTGTCTGAGAATGTACAGACAAGGGAAGAAACAGCAGTACTGCCCAGATGTGTTTGTATACCTTGATCAGCATGTCAGAATAAATTTTTAATGCAATATATAACATAAGGGGTACTAAAAAAATTGTTTTAAACGTTATAAGGTATAAGCTATTGCCGCTATGCCCGTACAATTTTTTTTTAAACAAATTATTTGTATTTTTAGTTCTTCAAAAAAAAATCCCGATGTCTAAGATTGTCAGGATACTACAATATACTGTGATTTTCCTTCTTATCCTTCTCGCAGGAGGATGCGCGTCTTCCAATAAAAGAACATGGGAGCAAAAGAGAAAAACAGCAGCCAGGACCAATACAGCCAGCATGGGAAGAAACAAGTTCTTCTATTCTACCAATTATCAAAAGAAACTGAGCAAAACCTACAGGAACAAACGGTGACATTTTTATTCTTCACATTCAATGCTCAAACCGTCATAGGCGAGCATTATTCCCTGCGGCAATTCTTCCGAAACGACATTATGCAGTCCGATCTGATGGCTCATATGCGTTATGAATGCTTTCTTTGGAGATATCTCCCTGACAAAATCGACAGCTTCCCTCAGGCTGAAGTGTGAGATATGTTTCTCTTTTCTCAGTGCATTTATTACCAGGTATTTAACACCTATGAGTTTCTCCTTGCTGTGTTCAGGAACATAATTTGCATCAGTGATATAGGCGAAATTACCGATACGGAAACCATAGATCTCAAGATTCATATGACGCACCCGTATTGGAATGACAGTCATACCCTTCACCTCAAAACTGTAGTCAGGTATGTCATTAAGGCGCATTTTTGGTATCCCCGGATATTGATATTCAGAGAAGACATATGAAAACTCCTTCCTGATTGCTTTTTGCACTCTCTCTTCAGCATAGATGTCGATGGCATCCTGGCTTTTATAATTGAATGCCCTCACGTCGTCCATCCCTGCTATATGATCCTTGTGTTCATGTGTGATCAGAATCGCATCCAGCTTTTTTACATTTGCCCTTAGCATCTGCTGACGAAAATCCGGTCCGGCATCGAATAACAGTGTAATCCTTTCATTTTCAAGAAGAAGAGAGGTCCTGAGACGATTGTCGTGTGGATCAGCCGAAAGACAGGTGGGGCAATCGCAGGCAATTACCGGGACACCCTGTGAAGTACCGGTTCCAAGAAAGGTTATTCTCAACTGTATAATATTTCCAGACAAACCTATATTAAAAATCCAAAACAGCCAACTCAATTCCGTTTTTTATTGATACGTTTGTTTTGCTATATTTGATAAAACTGATTTGACGTGAAGGGGCGGATTTATCTTATACCTGTTACTCTGGGAGGAGATGATTATGCTTCCGTGATACCCGGGAAAACAATTGGAATAACAAAGAAGCTGCGGCATTTTGTTGTTGAAGAGATCCGGAGTGCACGCAGGTACCTGAGACTTATCGACAAAGGATTTCCCATTGATTCCACGGTTTTTTATGAGCTTAACGAGCACACGCCTGCAACTGAGGTAAGCAGTTTCCTGGAACCTGTACTTAACGGATCTGATATGGGCTTGATGAGTGAGGCCGGACTGCCCGGCATAGCTGATCCCGGGGCAATGCTGATATCGTTTGCCCACCAGAAAAAGATCACGGTCACTCCCCTTTCAGGACCGTCATCAATTATCATGGCATTAATTTCATCCGGTCTGAATGGACAGAATTTTACCTTTAACGGATATCTTCCTGTAAAACAACCGGAGAGAATATCAAAGCTAAAGGAGATCGAAAGAAGGGCTCATGAGGGTTTTGCCCAGATCTTCATGGAGACTCCGTACCGGAATCAGAAAATGTTTGAAACGATAATTTCAGTCTGTAGCAATGAAACGATGCTCTGTATCGCATCTGATCTGACACTGCCAAATGAATCTGTCAGAACAATGAAGGTCTCCGGGTGGAAAAAGGATCTGCCTGATCTTAAAGACAGGCTGGTTGTTTTTGTCCTGCAATAGCATTATTTCCCGTCTGCACCTGGTCCGGGCACCAATCTGGCCAGGAAAATATCGTACAGAAGCGGATGATAATCATAATAACCCAGCTTTGATGGTACGACTATCTTGGATTTTCCACCCTCCCGCATATAGGTAAGTGCTTCATCAAAACCTGAAATCAACCACCTTTCATTTACCGGGTATACCAAAGTATCGGTAGTACCCCAGTTGGTTGCGAATTTTGTACCATCCAGATAATAACCGGAATAAAAGAAATAAGCTGTATCACTAGTCACCGCCAGCTCTCCGGTTCCTACCTCTTCATCAAGATAATACAAACCGCTCGCTTTCTGCTCATAATTGAGTTCAGGGTGACTGTTAAGATAGTTCTGGATCTCTGCTGCTTCTTCCTTCTCATACTTACCTGATATGTCGCACCCTGCTGAAACAACTACCAGAACCGTAATAATTACGAAAATGGTGTATCTGCTTTTTCCTGTCATGACATCATAATTTATATTCTCTCAATTTATAACGACAACAAATCTTACTTATTATCAATAACTTTAATATTATATACCAGCACCGCTCTTGAAGGGATCTTTCCTCCATCGCCAGGCAATCCCCAACCAAGGAAAGGAGGTATTATAAAAATTGCCTCACCTCCGGGTTTAAGGAATCTGAGACCCTGGTCGAGACCGGGCTCAATCCTTGTCCTGCCGACAATAACTTCCTTTGGCCCCGACTCTTTTGATGAATAACAATAGGTTCCATCAAGAGTATTACAGTCATACTCCATTGTTACCCTATCATTATCTGTAAAAAAATTGCCTTTACCTTCTAATTTGATCATGTACCACAGCCCCGATTGTGTTTCTGTCATTTTAAGGTCCTTCCTGGCAATATAATTTTCAATTCTTTCCCTGTCTTTGGCAACCATATACCTGTTAAGCTCTGCAAGTTCCTTCTTACCCGGTCTTTTCTGAGCTCCGGTTTTTTCATGCCCGGAGTTGCAGGAAACTGTCACCAGCGATAATAACGCGATAACTAATAACCTCACCAGCATGATTCAATTTATATTGTTAAGGTTTCCGAAATTCTCTTTCAGAATCTTAAGAAAATAACTGACCGTGTTCTCAAGGGTGTCAGGATACTCTCCGCCTGAAGCATTAAGATGTCCTCCTCCATAAAAGAACCTGGAGGCAAATTCATTTACCGGGAATGTGCCCTTGGAGCGGAATGAGAGCTTTACAAATCCATCCTTTTCGACAAAAAAGACTGAAAAGACAATTCCGTTGATCGACAGGGGCATATTCACAAATCCTTCGGTATCTCCCTTTACATAATGGTATGTTTTCAGATCATTTTTGGAAAGGGATATATAAGCAGTCTGGAATTCAGGGATAATGACCATTTTCTGATTGAGTGCATATCCCATCAGCCTCATCCTGTCGGAAGAGAAATTATTATAGACCAGGTTCTGGATTTTTCCCTTGTCAATCCCGGTTTCAAGGAGGTCAGCAACGATCCTGAAGGTATCGCCCGAGTAGGATCCATGGTCAAAGTTGCCGGTATCTGTAATGATGCCCACGTAAAGGGCTTCTGCATAAGGCCTGTATATAAAGGGACTCCCATTGAGCTCTGTCACGATCCTGTAAATTATCTCCGATGTAGAGCAGGCCGAAGGATCTGAGATCAGAAGATCGGAATAATTGTCCGGATTAAGATGATGATCAATAACAACTCTTTTCGCCTTTGAAGCCAATACGAGCTGTTCAGCTTCGCCCAGCCTGTTCGACTGGTTGAAATCAAGCATCACAATAAGGTCTGCGCGCTCAATAAGTTCCTTACATCTTTCTCTCTGTCGTATGAACACGTTTATCTTATCTGCACCATCCATCCACTTCAGGAATTCCTGGAGATTATTGGGGGCAATCATGTCAGCTGTTTTCCCTGTAGAAAGGAGATAATAAAATAATGCCAGCTGTGCGCCAATAGCATCACCATCAGGATTTATATGGCTGATGAGCAATATATTATCCGAACCTGCAAAAAGTTTCGCTAATTCTTTTGTATATTTGAGTGATTCAGGCACTAAAACCATAAACAAATAAGTGGACAAAGATAAACAATATTCCTGAAGAGAAGAACCTAATCTGCAATTACTAACAACAGGCATATGAACGGGAAATATACTTTTTCGATAATAAAACCAGATGCAGTCAGAACCGGGAAGACAGGGCCCATACTGGCCATGATCAATGAAGCCGGCTTTGAAATTACCGCAATGAAGATGGTCAGGATGACTCTCGACCAGGCAGAATCGTTCTATGCTGTCCACAAAGGCAAGCCGTTTTATGAAATTCTTGTTGAATTCATGACCTCGGGACCTGTTTTTGTCATGATACTCCGCCACGAAAATGCAGTTGAAGAGTTCCGCAGGCTGATCGGGGCAACAGATCCAAACAAGGCTGAACCCGGCACTATAAGGAAGCTCTTTGCAGTATCAGTCCAGATGAATGCTGTCCATGGGTCCGACAGTGATGAAAATGCCGAGAGGGAAGCCAACTTCTTCTTTTCAACTTTCGAAAGATTCTGATTTTATCAAGGTCAGAAATTATTTTTTTCATATAAACATTTAATCCTGCTTTGTGTTATTAGCTTTGCAGGATCTTAAATTATCTATGAACTCAACAAAAATCACAGATCTTTCCGACAGGAAAATCCTGGAAAAACTATCATCAGCATTTACCCTCTCCGATATGGAGATATTCATATTCCCGGAGCTTTTTTATCCCCTGGTACTTGCAAACATTATGTCGCCAATCCTATGGAGATGGAGGGATGATCCCTGGTTCAGCGGAATTGAAAAGAAAGGCTTCACATTTAAGGCAAACAGGATCAAGCAGTACATCATTCAGAATTATATTTTCAACCTTGACCTGTCAACCTGGGGACTCACAACAAAAGGTAAGGAAATTGAGAGATTCAGGGATTTCTTTGATATGGAGCTGCTTAAGCAGTCGAACGCCCTGTTCGGCTATGAAGGCGACAAGTATTATTTTGACATTGACATAAGGAAACATTTTGGCCTCGATAAATACAATTCGGATGTTATTCCATATTGGAAAACAGAGACAATCGAAGCAATGACTGCCTTCAGTCACAAGGAGAATTTTACGACAGGTGCCGGCGAATGTGTGTCTCTTTCTGCTCTTTATGCATCCGCGATGTTCGTTGTGGGAAGAATACCTCTTGAAAAGATATTTCTTATTGCCACGCCTCTTCATTCACAAAACTTTGTGACCGAAAAGGAAGGACTGATAACAAATAACAGAAGGATTGTCACAAAGAACATGTGGTTCAATGGCACATCCCTTTCAGAAAAGGCACGAAGAGCGCTTGAGAATGAGAAGGTTACAATCGTATCTCATATTTCAGGATACATCCACACTTTATATAAGGAAGCAACCATCGACAGGAAGGCCTATGATCATTTCTCCGCCAGGCTGAGGGAGTTCCTTACGGCTGACCTGACCAATCTTGTTTTCCTTAACTTTCTCCGCTTCAAGTCGAAATACAAATCGCTCTTCCAGTTTGAATGCGAGTGTTCGGGTAAAAAGAGATATATCTCGCTCGAAAAACTTTTTGAATACGAGCATACAAGCAAATTCAATGCTTCAGCTGAAACGCGTGCAAGCCTGATAAGGGAGATTGAAGGAGAAGAATTTGATCTGAGTCCGCTGCAGGGGAAAATAATGCTGAACGATGTTGAAGAATTAATTGATAAAAACCAGGGACGAAGTCTTGACGAGCTTGAAAAGGCGTTCGTCAGATTCAATGGCCAGATCCCCGGTGAGACTATCAGTGCTATGTTCGCTGATCTGGCGTTTTTT
Organism: Bacteroidales bacterium; assembly: GCA_025454755.1. GTDB lineage: Bacteria > Bacteroidota > Bacteroidia > Bacteroidales > VadinHA17 > LD21. The sequence goes on from JALONV010000005.1 coordinate 58,702, forward strand.
ATTTCAACAGACCCGAAAATACCTCATAGCAACAAGGAATTCTTAAGCCTTCCTGTTCCGGATATTTCGACAACCCAAAGCAGAGAGGAGATCATTGAATCACTGCTCGGCAGTGCAGCAGAATCAGAGTTAGCGCTTCTGACACTCTATGTTTACAGGCAAATGGACAGGATCGACTGGCTCCCGTTCATAAAAGCAGCCATCGAGAGAAATCCTGTTTGTTTCAACGATTTAAGCGATAAAGAGACCGGGGATATTTATGTTGTTCTTTCGGCGTTACCGAACCATTCGATCTATGACGACAAGAGGCTTGCCCTTCCCGACGAAGTCTGGAATTTCAGAAGAGGCGATGGCATTGAAAAGGCGCTGCTGATGGCGGATGTAATAGTGAACAGGGATAAGAAAGCAGAAGTGAGAATTAATATTGATAATAAGAAGGTGATATTGAATTATTGCGATCAGTATTTCGAATTCGTATCGTTAAAGCATTTTAAGAAATCCATAAAGATTCACGAGGAGAATTTTGAAATTATTTAAAAGACCCCCCAGCCCCCCTAAAGGGGGGGGTTGAAACCCAACAAGAAAATATTGTTTAGTAATGGATTTTAGCCCCCCTTCAGGAGGGATGGGGGTTGGTTATTGAAGGGGGTTGGTCATTTTAAAACAATATCCTTAATTACTTCAGCTCCTGCCCTCTCATTCAGCTTCTCCCTCAAAGCCTGTCTTAGCATGAGTAGCTCGTTTCTCACAACCGAGGAGTTCAGGTATACATACAGGACCTTATCTTTGATGTAGATTTTTGATGTACGTGAAGCAATAGCTTTGCCGACAGTATCCTCCCATGAATTTATCAGACTAATCTCGTTGAGCTTTCCCTCAAGATGCATCTCCTTTATATAATCTTTCATGGCTTCCGCCAGTGATATAGTTTTGCTGCGTCTCATTTCCTGGGGTTCCCGTTATGGATCACTTCGTCCACAACATTATTGCTTATCCTGAACAGCTTGTAATCGGTATTATGAGAAGAGAGTATTTCATGAAGACGGCTCTGGTGAGTATCGGTAATGAATATCTGGCCGAACCTGTGGTTGCCTACCAGTCTTATAATTTGCTCTACCCTTTCTGCGTCAAACTTATCGAATATGTCATCGAGAAGCAGGATTGGTGAAATGCCTGATTTCCGGCGTATATATTCAAATTTAGCCAGCTTAAGTGCGACAAGATATGATTTCTGCTGTCCCTGCGATCCAAGTGATTTTACCGAATGTCCGTTCATTTCCAGCATAAGGTCATCCTTGTGAATGCCGATCGTCGTGTATTCGAGGAAACGGTCCTTGCTGACAGAGTTGACAAGCGCTTCACTGAAATTACCTTCCGAGAGGTGCGACCTGTAGGAAAGCCTTACTTCTTCTTTCCCTGAGCAGATCATGGAATAGTGTTCCTGAAAGACGGGAATCAGCTCATCGACAAGGCTCTTCCTCTCTTCGTATACATAAGTGCCGTATTTTACAAGTTGTGAATCCCAGATCAGAAGTTCGTCATTTTCAAACTTCCCTGTAAGCTTGAAATCTTTAAGCAGCCGGTTCCTGTGCTGAAGAGCTTTGCTGTATTTCAGCACAGAGTTGAGGTATTCAGCATTGTACTGGCTGATGATTTTATTGAGGAATTTGCGCCTTTCCTCGCTGCCTTCGGAGATAAGCGCACTATCGGCAGGTGATATCATTACCACCGGATATTTACCGACATGCTCTGAAAGTTTCTGATATTCCTTGCTGTTCTTCTTGAGTACTTTTTGCTTCTGTTTCTGGAATGCACAATAGATATGATCTTCCTCCCCATCGATCTCAAATGTGCCGTTTATGATGAAATAATCCTCATCATGCCGTACGCTTATGCTGTCGATGTTGTTGAAGAAGCTTTTTGTAAGTGAAAGATAATGAATGGCGTCGAGTATGTTTGTCTTCCCTACTCCATTATTCCCAACAAAACAATTTATTCTTGGAGAGAATTCAAGCTCAGTGCTGTCGTAATTCTTAAAATTGGTAAGTGCAAGTCTCCTGAGGTACATAAGTCGGTATTACGGTATTATGGTTCAACGGTTTTATAGTGCAAATTTATAAAAAGAATTAGTTAGTTCATTTTTGTTCAAGGAGATTACTAACTGCGCTGCGAATACTGGCAATTATCTTAAAATGCATTGAATTAAAGGCGTGGAGATTCCTCACTGCGCTGCGAATACTGGCAATTATCTTAAAATGCATTGATTTAAAGGGGTGGAGATTCCTCACTGCGCTGCGAATACTGGCAATTATCTTAAAATGCATTGATTTAAAGGGGTGGAGATTCCTCACTGCGCTGCGCTCCGTTCGGAATGACATTTC
>JALONV010000030.1 GCA_025454755.1 Bacteroidales bacterium
ATTCCTATTCTCACCGATTTTGAGCTGTATGGCAGGCATTTTTCAATAACTGCCTGAATTATTTCGTAATGTTCAGGCAATGAACTCTCTGCAAGAGTAATAGCCTGGCTCAGGATGGTTCTGTTACCCGACAGAATGCCTGACACATATTCATCGACCGAGTACTTGCGTCTTTTCAGCTTGCCTGTCCCGGCAAATACTTCAGGATTTATGCTTGGAGGCTGATATACACCTTCCTGTACTCTGAGTGCGCTTTTATGACTTTTTTTTTCTTCCATCTTTGCGGGATGCAGGGGCAAAAATAATAAAAGGGTGCCAGATAAAATGCCGGCACCCCATTAATTATACGTAAGAGAGGATCACTTTGTTGCGACAGGTGGCACATCAACATCGGCAGTCAGCTGCAGGACGACTTCCGATTTTTTGGGATCGTTGGTATAAACATAGATCGCTTTGGTCTGCCTGCCCTTGTAAGCTCCTGAGCTGAATATCGCTTTAATAGAGCTTGATTCTCCCGGTTTTATTCCTACCCCGGCAACACCCTGCTGTACAGCTGTGCAACCGCATGTCGACTTCACATACCTGATGATCAGATCGCTTTTTCCTGTATTGGTAAACTTCCATTCTGCCTCTTTGGTAGTGCTGCCCGGGATCTTCCCAAGATCAATTGTCGCAGAAGACAGATTGAATACAGGGGCATTCTCAATATCTTCTCTTGAAAGTTTTGAGAAATCCTCCACCAGGTTTGCTGACACATAATAATAAACGTTTTCCTGAAGTACCCCATTGATTTTAATCCTTACGATTTCGGTTACATTGCCCCAGCCATTATTCCTGGTGGCATCATAGGTTCCTTCAACCAGTCCTTTCTGCCCTGGTTTCAGTGTTTCGGGATTAATCTTAAGTGAAAGATGAGGCGGCAGCTGGTCAAATTCAACCTTAACCGGTTCATTGGAGGTATTGATCAACTGCATGACCCTTATCTTCTTCTCTGTCTTCCTGATATTTGTGAAAGCAAGATGAATGCTTTCAAACCTTACTGGTCCCACAGGGTAGGTAAAAAGCTCCTCAATTGTCTTTTCCCGCGGGATGATTTCACCGTGAATGTAAAGCACCTGTATCTCAGGTTTCGAGTTTGTATATACGGTCAGCGACTTGGTAAATTTCTCACCGCCACGGTTCTTTGGATCAAACAAAGCTGTTATCTTTCCTGTCCCTCCTGCCGGTATAGGCTCCTTTGTCCATTCCGGTATGGTACAGCCGCAGGAAGCAACAATATTCTGTATTACAAGAGGAGCATTCCCGCTATTTGTTACAATAAAATCATATTTCTGGATGCCGGCTTCTTCCTTGAAAGTCCCGAAGTTATGCTCTTGTTCTGAAATTTTAGCTACAGGCTGTGCAATTACAACAGCACTTACTATTATAGCCTGAAAAATTAGAAATAGTCTCTTCATATTTATAAAATTGTCAATTTTGATATAATAAATCCTCGTTAAATACGGTTTTTCTACATTAACAACTCCGGCAGGGAATTGGTTGCATGGTTAAGAACAAAAATCAGACCGAAAAAATTGTTAACGTAAAACCGGGTAAAATTAATAAAGTTTAATCTTTTTGGACATTTTAAACCATAATATCATTAGTTTTGTCACGGGAGCCCGGTGCAATGGAACAATAATTGCTGATAAAAACCTGGATTGTCGCACCAAGGATCATCGAATGAGAAATACTTGCAGACTGATAATCATCTTTTTAGCCTTTATCATCAGCGTTGATGCCAGCGGACAGTTTTATAACGGTCTGCAGATGAATTTTGGCAAGAACAGGGTTCAGTATTTCGACTATTACTGGTCGTTCTACAGGTTTGATGACTTTGACTGTTACTTCAATGAATACGGCAGGGACCTGGCCAACTACACTGCTGACTATGCAACCAGGAGGCTAGAGGAGATCGAGGATTTCTTCGATTACAATCTGGAGAAAAGGCTCATATTCGTCATCTACAACAAAAATGCAGAGTACAAGCAATCAAATATAGGACTTGTTACTTCAGATGAGGAAAATTATAACACCGGAGGTTTCAGCCGGATCATCAAGAATAAGGTGATGCTGTACTTCGAAGGCGATCATGAAGCCTATAACAACCAGATAGCAGCATCAATAACAGAAGTTCTGATCAATGAGATTCTCTATAATGCCGATGTCCGCGACCGGGTTTCCAGTTCATCAGTTATCAACATGCCTGACTGGTATTTCAAGGGACTGGTAAGGTATGTCTCCGAAGGCTGGACCTATGAGACAGAGAACAGAACAAAGGATGGGATAATGTCCGGCAAATATAAGAAGATCAGCCACCTGGAGAATGAGGATGCCGTTTATGCAGGCCAATCATTCTGGAGATTCATTGGCAGGCAATATGGTGATGCTCTCATTCCCAATATTATTTATATCACAAAAGTCTACAAGAATATTGATGAGGGCTTCCTGTATGTGATCGGGAAAGATCTGAAAGACCTTCTCAGGGAATGGAAAGATTATTACCGGAACGTATATTCAGGAGATAAGAACCTGCCGGGCTATGACGGAAATGTTGTCCGGAAATCCAGAAAGGAACAGATATACCAGCAGGTAAGGATCAGTCCCGATGGCCAGTATATAGCATATGTAACTAACGACCTGGGAAGAAAAAGGATATGGCTCTATGATAATAATACCGGGAAGCAGAGGATCATTTTCAGGGCTGAACCAAAACTTCCTCTTGAAAGCGATAAAACTTATCCTGTAATTGCCTGGCATCCAAGCGGAAAGATACTAACTTACATCAATGAGGAGAAAGCAGCCTTAAAAATGTATTTCTACAGGATCAACGACAAGACGACTGAGGAGAGGAATCTCCTCTATTTCGATAAAATCCTTGATTTTTCATATGCACAGGAAGGATCAAGGCTTGCTTTTTCGGCAGTAAAGGATGGAATCACCGATATATATATACACACAATCGCTTCAGGCACAAACGAGCAGATTACCAGGGATATTGCAGATGATCTGAATCCTTCTTTCCTCAGGAACTCTCCCGATGAGATCATCTTCTCCTCGAACAGGATGTCGGATACACTGATAAACGATGCAAGCCCGTTCGAAAAGCTTGGCATGACCTACGATCTTTTTACATATAACATTGTCAGGAAAAGCAATATTCTGACCCGTCTTTCTGAAGGAAAATATTCTGACAGACTCTCCTCATCGGAGATTGCTCGCAGCAAATTTGCATATATTGGTAACACAAACGGCATAAACAACAGATTTACTGCCAACTTCGACAGCACAATAAGTTATATTGATACCACCACACACTACAGGTTCTACATCAGTTCAAAGCCGGTAACAAACTATGACCGGAATATAATTGATCAGTCAATCGCGAACGGATCAGACACTTACGGCGAGGTACTTTACAGCAAGAGCAGATATCTCCTGAGAAAAGGACAGATGAGTCAGCTGAAGCCTGTACCGGATAATGAAGTTGTAACGACAGCTTTCAGAAAAGAAGATTTAAAATTGCTTCATAAAGCTGACAGCATAGAACAGATCAGATTATGGCTCATTGAGCAGGACAGAAAGAGAAGGGACACACTTACAAAACCTCTTTACGAGTATTATATAACTAATGAGCCTATTGATTTCAACCATTACCTTTTTGAAAAGGAAAAACAGAATTACTACGAACAGCTCTGGAGAAAAGATTACATGGACATCGATCTTGACACCGGGGAACTCGATCTTCCGGCGATCAGGATCTACAGGACTTCCTTTTACAATAACTACCTGGTGAGCCAGATAGATTTCAGCTTCCTGAACAATTCATACCAGGTTTACAGTTCAGGAGCTCCTTATTACAATCCCGGCATCAACGGTCTTATCAGGTTCGGGATTATTGATCTTTTTGAAAATTACAGGGTTACAGGAGGATTGCGGCTCTCGGCAAACTTCGACAGCAACGAGTATCTGGTAAGCGTGGAAAGCCTTAAGGGAAAATTCGACAAACAGCTCATTATTCACAGGCTTGCATTTTTCAGCTCCAATGACACTTCCCTTTTCAAGACACATACTCACAATATCTACCTTTCGTATGCTAAACCCATTACACCGGTTTTTTCTTTAAAGGGCACATTTTCTTACAGATACGACCGCCATGTTCAGCTTTCTACCGACATGGCCACACTTAACAGCGGCAATTTATCACGTCACTGGGCGAGCCTCAAGGGAGAGGTAATTTATGACAACACCCGCAAACGTTGTATAAACATATATTACGGAACGCGGTTCAAAATATTTGGAGAGTATTATAAGGAACTTACTGCAAAGAAATCTGATATGTTTGTCCTGGGTGCTGACTTCAGGAATTACACCAGGATACACAGGGAGCTTATCTGGGCTAACCGTTTTGCAGCCAGCACTTCGTGGGGCCCTACAAGGCTGGTCTATTACCTTGGAGGTGTTGACAACTGGATGGGATATTTCTTCAGCAAGTATTTGATGTTCGACAATTCAATACCTGTGGATCCGGATATGAACTATGGATTCCAGGCACTAGCCACTAACATGAGAGGATTCAGTCAGAATGCAAGGAATGGAAATAATTTTGTTTTGATAAACAGTGAAATAAGATGGCCTGTTGTAAGGTATCTTGCCGGACATCCACTCAGGTCGAATTTCCTTAACAGCATACAGGTTGTAGGATTTGGAGATATTGGAACTGCCTGGTCGGGGATCTCGCCATGGGCGGGAGATAATTCCTACGACACTGAAGTTATTCAGAACGGGCCCGTTAAGGTTACTCTGGATTCAAACAGGGAACCTGTCATCGCAGGATTTGGTGCAGGTGTGAGGGTTCAGCTTCTCGGATATTTTGTAAGGGCTGACTGGGCATGGGGTATAGAAAATAATTATATCCTGCCTCATATGTTCTATCTTTCATTCAGCCTCGATTTTTAAAATTTGAAAAAAAAGGATAAATTTGCACGATCATTGTACATTAATTAACTAAAAATCATAGAAATGGCTTACAAAATCAACGAAGATTGCACTGCATGCGGCACATGTATCGACGAATGTCCTGTGGAAGCAATATCCGAGGGCGATATATATAAAATCAATCCGGATATCTGCACCGATTGTGGTGCCTGTGCAGATGTTTGCCCGGTTGAAGCAATACATCCCGAATAATATTGCAATCGATTAAAATTCAGAAATAAAGAGATGTATCCCGGGATGCGTCTTTTTATTTTTTACCGGGGATTGTATTTTGCCATATCCAGGATTCCCTGGACATCTGTATTCTTCATCATTTCATCAAGATTAACATTTTTATTCCCGGACATATATGCTTCTATGATTCTGAATCCCAGCCAGACAGCCGCCTTGCCCGGCGATTCATTTGTAAAGTAGCTGGTAAAAGGGGCTTCTGCGGTAAGCTTCCTGACAGTAAATTTATCGCTGCTGAAGAGAAGCTCGTTTTCAATAAGAAATACCCACATCTGGTGTTCATTGTTCCTGCAGAATTTCATCTGATTTCCTGTGAATCCAAAAAGAAGAGTGTCGTTTATTTCAGGGATCATGCACTTTTCAAAATACTTCAGTTTCCCTTCATGTATCATTGCTGAAAGGACATTGTCAGCAGAATAATTCATCTCTTCATAATTCCAAAGTTTTGCACCCCAGGCGTACATGCAGTCCGGAACTATATTCCAGGAATTCATCCTGGCTGCAATATATCCGTAGATCTCAAGCTGCGGATAATATTTACAATCACGGCCAAGATACCGGTCGAGACTAATACCGAGAACCGAATCTGCCGTAATCAGGCTCCTGTTAAAGCCAGTGATGCATGTGAATACACCCGGTACAGTTTTGCCGGGAAGATACCATAGATAATGCCTGAAAGCTTTTTCAAGATCATCACCGAGGAAACTGACATCCGGATAAGCTTTGGAAACATCAGAATATACCTCGTTGTTGAGTTTGTCAGTGCAGAAACTCAAAAGATGATCCCGAAATAATGTGTCATTAATATCTCCTGCCCCTATTACAAAACTGAAATACTGAAGGAAATCACCATATTTTTTCCTGAGCGATGGCAATGAATCACTAACAGAAGCAGGATCAGTCCTGAAGAGATCGTTTTCGAGTCTTTTTATCTCAATCTCAGCCTTAACCGAAGTGATATTTACCTTATATTGATTTCTTTTGCACGAAAAAAGTCCCGAAAGGCCGCCAAACATTATGATAATGATGATTAACCTGCTTTTCATATTGCAATCATTTTAAGCCTTCTAAATTAACGACTTTATGGCATATCAACAACTGTGGTCATTGACACAATAACTTCTCTTTTTATTTGTTAATTTCGCAATAAAATGAAGGCTGAGAAAAATGAAAGTCACAAATATGATTACTAAACTCAAACAATCAGGTGTTTTTATAGTACTTATACTATTTTCAGTCTGCCTGAGCGCACAGAAGGGAGGAGTCACCTCTGATAACACGAAGATCTCGATCGGCGTACATGCTGATCCGGTAATCAGCTGGTTCTCTTCCGATATTGATTCTGTCAGTAACGACGGAGCCAGGGCAGGATTTAATTTCGGTGTCACATTCAATTATTTCTTCGGTCCCAATTATTCAATCTCAACTGGCTTGAACCTGATCAATGCAGGCGGAAGGCTGGTAAACAGTAATACAACAACATTTGATGTTACAACAGGCATCGATCCGGAGGTTCCTCAGAACACGGCCATTGAGTACAAGATCCAGTATCTCTCAGTTCCGGTTGGTCTTAAGCTGCAGACAAACCAGATTGGTTACATCACCTATTTTACTGACCTGGGACTCGATCCCAAGGTTGTAATAGGCAACAAGGTTGACATTGGCACTCTTGAAGATCAGAAAGCTCCGGGCGAGATAAAGACATTCAACATATCATATCACGTTATGGCAGGTATTGAATATGCCATTGGCGGTAATACTGCCGTTGTCATAGGTGTATGTTTTGACAATAATTTTGCAGATATAACAAAGGATTACGAACAGGCTCCGTTCAATCAGATAAAGGATAAGATATCTCATAAAATGATTTCGATCCGGTTCGGCGTCAATTTTTAATTTAAGGCATGATGAGGATTTCTGTCGCACAGATCAACTTCCATATCGGGAACTTTGAGAAAAACAAAGGACTGATCTGTGATGCCATTGACAAAGCCAAAGCCGATAAAGCCGACCTGGTGATCTTTTCCGAGCTGTGTGTCCCGGGTTATCCTCCTCTTGATCTTCTTGACCGTATCGATTTTATTGAAAAATGTTCCTCTGCCGTTTATGAGATAGCTCTTCATTGCAAAGGGATCACAGCTATTGTGGGGTCACCAACTATCAATGAAAATCCACAGGGGAAAAAACTCTTTAATTCTGCTCTCGCCCTTTCTGAAGGCCGGATCGTATTCTCAGCCAACAAAGCTCTCCTGCCAACATATGATATTTTCGACGAGTATCGTTATTTTGAACCCGGGAAAAGATTTTCCGTCTTTGAATTCAAAGGGCTCAGGCTTGCCATAACGATATGTGAGGATCTGTGGGACGAACAGCATTTTGACAATGAGTTTGAAAAGAGGAGGTTATATACCATCTCGCCAATGGATGAGCTTGTAAAGCAGCATCCTGATCTGGTAATAAACATATCCGCATCGCCTTTTTCACATTCGAGGATCGAATCAAAAGCAGAAATTTTCAAGACCAAAGCCCGCAAATACGGAATTCCCGTGATACAGGTCAATCAGACCGGTGCCAATACCGAGCTCATTTTCGACGGGGCCTCTATGATAATAAACAGCCGTGGAGAGATGTGGCGCCGTCTCCCATTTTTTGAGGAGGCGTTCTTTTCTTTCGACACCAGTGATATTTTCGCTGGAAATGATCCGGTTGGCGACATCAGAACCGGGCATGTTGAACTCATGCATAAAGCCCTGGTTACCGGCATCCGCGACTACTTCTCAAAGACAGGTTTTACAAGCTGTATTCTTGGTTTATCAGGAGGGATAGATTCAGCTTTATGTCTTGCACTTGCCGTGGAAGCTCTTGGTAATCAAAATGTCAGGGCATTGCTCATGCCCTCGACGTACTCCTCGGAACATTCAATAAAAGATGCTGTCGATCTTGCGAACACCCTTGAAGTAAAATATGATATTGTCAGCATTGAAAAACCGTTTACTGCATTCGGTGAGATACTTGAACCTCTGTTTCACGGAATGAAAAGCGGTATAACAGAAGAAAATATCCAGGCGCGGATAAGAGCTGTTATCCTGATGGCTGTGTCAAATAAATTCGGAAGCATACTCCTTAATACATCAAACAAAAGTGAAGCATCGGTAGGATACGGAACGCTCTACGGCGATATGGCCGGAGGATTGTCGGTGCTTGGAGATGTATATAAGACAGAGATTTACAAGCTTGCCCGGTACATCAACAGGGAGCGTGAGATAATTCCTCAGAACAGTATCACCAAACTGCCTTCCGCCGAGCTGAAGCCTGATCAGCTGGATACAGATTCGCTTCCTGAATACAGCATCCTGGATGAAATACTCTATCAGTATATTGAGCTTCAGAAACCTGCAGATAAAATCTCCGGCAACGGAATTGAAAGGGCTACAGTAGATAAGGTGATCTTTATGATCAATTACAATGAGTTTAAGAGATACCAGGCACCTCCTGTTCTTAGAATATCGTCAAAATCGTTTGGTGACGGCAGACGTTTGCCTCTTGTTGCCAGATATTAGGCGCAAAATCTATATCCTGAAAAATACTCTTTTCACCCTGGCGGGAATTGATGTAAGAATCTCGTATGGAATAGTCTGGCATTTTTCAGCCAGTTCATCAATCCTGATATTCTCTCCGAAGATCTCAGCTTCGTCGCCGGCTTCTGCATTAATGCCCGTGATATCAACCATGCACATATCCATGCACACATTGCCGATTATCGGGACTCTCCTGTTCCTGATGAGAAGATTGCCCTTCCTGTTACCCAGCTTTCTGTTAAGGCCGTCTGCATAACCAACAGGCACGATGCAAATAATGCGATCTTTGTCTGATACATCAGCGCATCCATATCCGACAGGTTCTCCTGCCGGGATTAATTTCACCTGTGAGACTCTTGATTTAAAGCGGCCGGCCGGTTTCAGGTCGAGACCGTTGAATTCACCCGCCCCATAAATGCCGATGCCGGGGCGTACCATCTCGAACTGGTACTGAGGAAAACGGATAATGCCGGCTGAATTGCATATATGCCGCAGGAAGGCATATCCGGTTGCATCTATTATCCTTGAAACTGCTTCAAGAAAAACCTTTACCTGTCTGTGAGTAAAATCGTCCAATGAAGGATCTTCACTTGCAGCCAAATGGGAGAAAACTGAAAATATCTTAACTGACTCCGCCGATCTGATCTTTCCTGCAAGGGTTTCAATCTCCCCGGGCATGAATCCAAGCCTGTGCATTCCCGAATCGATCTTAATATGAACGGGGTATTGCACCAGGCCATGTCGTGAAGCCACATCGACAAAATGATCAAAAGATGAAAGGCTGTATATCTCGGGCTCAAGGTTATATCTGATCATTGCCTCATAAGAGGAAGGATCAGGATTCATGACCATCACAGGCAAAGTAACTCCTGCATTCCTGAGTTCAGCGCCTTCGTCAGCATAAGCGACTCCCAGGTAGCTAACCCTGTGATATTCCAGAAGCGCGGCTATCTCCGCCGGGCCTGCTCCATAAGCAAATGCCTTTACCATAGCCATAATGCGGGTGCCGGGATCAAGATGCCTGCGGAATTCGTTAAGGTTATGCGCAATTGCATCAAGGTTGACCTCGAGCACAGTCTGGTGAACCTGCTGTTCAAGAAGCCTGCCTATCCTTTCAAATTCGTATTTCCTTGCACCTTTAAGCAGAATTGTCTCCCCTGAGAAATCTGAAGGATTAAACCGATGTATAAACTCTTCGGTGGAATAATAAAACACTGAGCCTGCATCGAAAGATGAATTATTGGCTGTAAGGAAGGGTCCAACGCCAATGAATCTGTCAATTCCGGCTTTCTTTATCCCTGCCGCCACCTCTCCGTACAAATCCTTTTCATCCCTTCCGGACTGAACAAAATCTGAGAGGATAAGAGTTGTCTTCCTGGTATTCTGGGCTTTAAGAAATTCTACAGCCATCCCTAATGAGCCGGGATCTGAGTTGTAAAAGTCCTCTATCAGAACACAATTATTTATGCCTGTCTTCATCTCCATTCTCATTGCCACAGAGACAAGAGATGAAAGTCCTTCCCTGATAATCTCAGGATCAGTGTTCATTACAAGGCAAACTGAGGCAGCTGTTATGGCATTCTCGATCGAAGCACGGTCGGTGAATGGGATTGTAAACTTATTTTTCTTACCCCGGAAGCACATTTCAATTTGTGTCCTGTTGGCGGCAGCCGGCGATCTGTTTACGCATATTGATGCATCCTTCTTTTCGAACGACCAGTCGATAAGTTCCTTTGAATTGAATTTTGCATCTTTTTTCAGCAACCTGTCAATAAGTTCATGATCGCTGCAATAAATTATTGATGAGGCATTTACGAACAGATTCAGCTTCTCCTTCGCTTTGATCTCATTATCAGTGAAGTTCTCGCTGTGAGCATCACCAATGTTTGTTATTACTCCTATACCGGGGTCTATTACCTTCCTGAGGTTTTCCATCTCTCCCGGAAATGAGATACCTGCTTCAAAGATCGCCAGCCTGTACTTCTCATCGAGCTTCCATACTGACAGAGGAACACCGATCTGTGAATTATAGCTTTTAGGGCTTCTGATAACCGGGAGAGAGAGGCTAAGTATATCAGCAAGCCATTCCTTTACGATTGTCTTGCCTGCACTGCCTGTGACAGCTACAACCGGAGATTTGAAATATTGTCTTTTAAATGCTGCAAGATCCTGAAGCGCGGTGATAGTATTTTTCACCACAATCAATGCGGCATCTTTATAGCTCAGATAATCCCCGGGAAGTTTTTCTACAATAAAAATTCTCAATCCTTTTTCATAGAGGCTTCTGATAAAATTATGGCCGTCATGATTTTTACCTCTTATTGCAAAAAAAGCAAGGCCTTCTGTAAAACTAAGCTGTCTGCTGTCGGTGACAAGATCAGTTACAGGTAAATCAGGATTTCCGGCAAGTTTCCCGTTTATGATCTTTGCAATATCTCCGGAAGTTATTTTCACGTTTTTCTCCTGATTTTACTTTTAATGGGCATCTCATTCAAAGAAATGTAAATTAAGGAAATAATTGCCAGATGGACAGGCCCGATATACCTTAATTCAAACGGGCCGGCATATGCGCTGAATGCATAGTATATCAGAACGAAAGCAAGCAATAAAAGAAATGATTTCAGCTGAAAAGGCTGCCACGAGATCTCTTTTCTCTTCAGAAAGACTACTATAATGCATCCCAGAAGCAATGTCCATATGAGCATCCTTAATGCCGGTATAATAAAAAACATTTTTTCAAATAACCTGCTTCTACTGTGCAGTTTCTCACCTGAATTAAATCCGAACCAGCTCCTTTGCAGGTCTTCAGGTATCCAGTCAGTCCTGAACACTTTCACGACCTGATCGTCTGTGGGGTAAAAAATAAGTCTGCAATTTGGAAGGAAATAATATCGGGCAAAGGCAAAGGGATACTTCTTCATGACATAGGAGCCGAATTTGCCATAAACATTAGCGCCCAGATAATTCCACTGATAAATATAAGGAGTGTTTGTCCTCTGCGCCTCATAAAAGCAATAGGCTTTCAACGGCAATCTGTTATCCCACATATATTTCGCCGATGGCCTGGAATCCATAACCAGCAAAGTATCAAACTGAAGGGCAAAACGTGTAAACTCTTTTACTTTCCTGTCATGGATCTTCGCCGGATTAATATCAATATATGGCACACAATTCATGGCATTGCTTGCTTTCTGCCATCCGCTGAATCCTGAAAAGGTGTTTACATGAACCAGATCAAAGATCTTTGATTTCTGATTCCTGTAGAATGCGTAAACCATCAGCAATAAAATGATAATCAGAGACGCAGGCTGCCATATTTTCTTCCTGTCGAATGATAAAAACACAAACAACAGAGAAACGGCCACATACACTAATCCGGTAAATCTGACAGTGATAAGAAAATAGAGCAACAATCCATGAATTATGAATGAAATGATCTTACCCCGGTATTTGTTGCAACAGACCATCCAGATACCAGTTGCTATCCAGAGCATGGTAAGGGATGTAAATAAAGAATCGCTTAGTACAGAATTGGAAAGATAGAGTGTAAGTGGTGAAAAGATTGCCAGCAATGCAAATAAATAAAAGGTGAGCTTCCTCCTCGCCGGGAAGAGATATTTAATAGTGAACAGAAGAAAGAGGGTGCATAAAGCATTGATGAAAAACTGGACGAATACCAGGAAATGAATTGAACGGGACAAGGCATGTACCCATATCAGGAATCTTGAATATCCAAATGGCCTGTAGGTATCCTGCATATTTGTCGAAGCCGCTCTTACATAACTTCCTGAATCAGAGATCCCTGCAGGATAAGGATACAAATTCACAAGTATGATGTATAATATGACATAAGCCGCCAGAAAAATCAGCACCTGATACTTGTTTTTCTTATCAAGCATGAAATTCAGAAAAGTTCCATAGCCGGATTCATCAGTCTTACTTTTCTTCATGATATTCCTCCTCGGTATTGATATCCCAGATATTCTCTTTAGATATCTTTTTCAGAATAATATTACTGACTGCTGCAATAGCAGTAAGCATCGAGTGATCCTGATTGTTATACTTATGCATTCCATTCCTTCCCATTAAGAAAAGATTTTCAAAGCTGTCAGTAAATTCCCTGATTATGTTAAACTGTGAATATGTTCCGAAATAGGCCGGATATGTTTTTGGCATCCTGATAATAGTGCTGTCTATCACATCTTCCTTATCAATAATATCTATGCTATGGAGCTCGTCGACTGCAAATTCAATGAATTCATCGTCCTTCATTTCCCACAGATGGTCACCTTCGTTGCAGAAATATTCAAGGCCGATCCAGACTTTATCAATGTCGGAGACCATATACGGAGACCAGTTATTGAATATCTGAAGTCTCCCGACCTTTACATCTCTTTCCTGTATATAGATCCAGTTATCCGGCACCAGTTTGTTCAGTGTCGGAATCCTGGTTTCATTTTTTATCCTGAGTTTATCAAGGAGCAGACCGACAGTGATGAAATCCCGGTATTGCAGCCCATTGCTTATTTCCTTAACCCGGGGAGGAACATTTTCTCCCATCGCATTTATCAGGTCCTTTACCGGCATTGAAGAGAAGAAATAGTCACCTGATAAAGAGTTACTTATTCCGGTTGAATGATCCAAATATGAAATTTCACTAATCAGCCTGTCTGTATGCCGGAATCCGGTGACTTCACAATTCATTATTATTATTCCACCCTTCTCCGTGATAATTTCAGTCACTGTCTGCCACATCTGTCCGGGTCCGTATTTCGGATAGAGGAACTGTTCGATCAGGCTCGTATCGGTTTTCTTTTGTCCGATTGATCTCTCTTTTTTAAAGATTGACTTAAAAGCGTGCAATAGGGCCCTGGTGACCGATAATTCCTTAACCCGCTGTTTCCCCCAGTCGGCTGGTATCTCAGAACACGAAACGCCCCATACTTTTTCGGTATAATCCTTAAAAAATGTTTTATATAGTTCTTTCCCAAATCTGCTGATGAAAAAGTCCTCCAGCGATTTGATATTTCTTACTGGAAACAGTTTAATGCGAAGGTATGTCAGGCCGATTTTAACTATCCTGACGAAGCCAAGGTTGTTAATTGTTTTTCCATTGAGGGTGACAGGGTAATCAAAAAACTTCCTCAGGAAGAAAATGCGTGACAACCTGTTCCTTATGAGCATTACCCTATCCGTTTTTTCCGGATCCGGGCCTCCTGGTGAAAGTTTGACAGAGGAGCTCCTTTTATGATATCTGATCTCTCTGAGGATTTCATCCTTTGAATCTGCTCCCTGCAATGGGAGTATTTCCTGCCACCATTTCATAACGAGGTCTGACTTCGAAAAGAACCTGTGGCCACCGAGATCAATTCGATTCCCTTTATAATTAACTGTTTTTGAGATACCTCCGACATCACCGGACATTTCTATAATTACAGGTTTGATATCGGTCTTTGTAATTAATTCGTAAGCGGCAGTTAAACCTGCAGGGCCGGCTCCTATTATGATTGCACGCTTGCTCATTGCCAGATTCAGTTAAATATTAAAGAGGATAAACTTCCGGACGAAGAAATTCCAAAGATATACCAGAATTGCAGTCAATATTTTAGACAGAAGATAATAAATGCCGAGAAGGCTGGTGAATATCCACAGAAAAAGTTCGTTCAGGCCTAAACCTGCAAGTCCGATGATTGCAAAAATCAAGAATTCAATTTTTTTGTTTCTGACACTTCGCGTGGTAAATACCCATCTTATGCTTAAGAGGTAATTGGTTAAAAGGCCAAGTATAAATGCAATTCCCGCTGAAAGAAGGTAATGGAGGTGTATGAATTCCGTGAGTAAATAGAGTGTTCCGAAATCGACGAGGAAGGCAAGGCCTCCAACGAAAGTGTAACGGATAAGCTGAAAAAACGTATTGTCAGTTTTTCCCTTTAATACTGAGTCGATAAGTGAAGAGATTCTGCCTGTCACAATCTATTCTGATTTTACCTCTTTATTCAATGCTTTGTTAAAGCAAGTACGGCAAAGAGGTTCATATTTATCTTTTTCACCAAGCACAACAACCTGGTCTTCATCAGATTTCCTGAATGAATACTGAGCAAGGTTACCGCAGCGCATGCATATAGCATGGACCTTGGTAACAAATTCGGCGATGGCCAGAAGTGCAGGCATGGGGCCGAATGGTTTGCCCATGAAATCCATATCGAGGCCGGCCACAAGCACACGTATACCATTGTCTGCCAATTTTTTACAAACATCAACTATAGCATTATCAAAGAATTGGGCCTCATCTATTCCAACCACATTAACATCGCCGGCAAGCAGGAGAATTGCCGTTGCATGATCGACAGGTGTTGAAACGATTGATTTATCATCATGCGAGACGACGCGTGTTTCGGAATATCTCTTATCGAGTGAGGGTTTAAAAATTTCAACCTTAAGTCCCGCGAACTGAGCTCTGCGCAATCTTCTTATGAGCTCTTCCGTCTTACCGGAGAACATGGAACCTGTTATTACTTCCACCGATCCCCTTTTACCGGTCGCGCTCACTGAATTCTCGAGAACATCCATCTTAATTATTATCTTATGCCGGGTACCAATTTGTAAATTTATTCCGTTATCAGAGAAGGAATATTATTTACTTTTGCAAAATAAGGATTTTGGTTCGTTTTATTTATATCAAAATATGGATTTCAATAAAACAGTTGATTTAATTATTAAAGACCTGGCAGAAGCAAGGGAGATCATCGACGATCTGAAGAATTATGAAGGAGTACCTGCCATTCAGATTGAACTGGCAAAAGCGAAAATAAAAAACGCGGCCGAGGTCATCGCACTTTTTAAAAACCTGACGTCCGACGCCCGAAGCCTGACGCCTCTGACAAAAGAAATGAAAACCGAAGTTGCTGAAAAAAACGTAACAGAATCCGGAATTGTAGCCGACAGGTTTAACGATTTTCCCGACAGCCTCAATAAAAAGCTTGGCAGCATGAGAGACGATGATGATATCCCTGACTATCTGAAGGCGAAGCCGCTGTCTGACCTGAAACAGGCTATAGGCGTGAATGACAGGTTCCTGTTTATCAGGGAGCTGTTTAATGGAGACTCCGACTCATATAATCAGGCAATTTCAAAAATTGATGAGGCAAATAATCTGTCAGATGCAAAAGCTGTCATGATTAACTATACCGGTGATAAGAGCGAGAGTGATGCAGGTAAACAGCTTTTCGACCTGCTAAAACGCAAATTCCCGGGTGATGAGTAAACTGTTTCTTGTTCCGACTCCCATCGGCAACCTGGGAGATATGACCTTCAGAGCTGTTGAAGTTCTGCAAAGTGTCGATCTTATTCTGGCTGAAGATACCCGCCAGGCCGGGAAACTGCTTCACCATTTTAACATTAAATCGCCGCTGCAGTCGCATCATATGTACAATGAACACAAAAGCGTCGAAGCTGTTTGTGAAAGGATACTTGCAGGAGCAAAGATTGCACTTATTACAGATGCCGGCACTCCCGGGATTTCTGATCCGGGATTTCTGATTGTAAGGACAGCCGTACAGAAAGGCATTGAAGTTGAGACACTTCCCGGGCCAACCGCCCTGATACCTGCCCTGGTTAATTCCGGCCTTCCATGCGAGAGATTTTGCTTCGAAGGATTCCTCCCGCAAAAAAAAGGAAGAAACAAAAGACTCACTGCTTTTGAAGAAGAGACAAGGACCATGGTCTTTTATGAATCGCCCTTCAGGCTTGTAAAAACACTTGATGAACTGGCCCGGCACCTTGGATCAGAAAGAGAGGCAAGTGTTTCCAGGGAACTCAGCAAGTTGTTCGAAGAGAATATCAGGGGATCATTGTCATATCTGTCTGACCATTATAAAAGCAAACCACCAAAGGGTGAAATAGTGATTGTGGTGGCAGGAAAAAGAGATTAAAATGATTCGAGCTACCCTACTCCTTCTTTCAATACTTCTTACTTCATTGGCACTCAATGCTCAGGTGCTTAAAGGAAGAGTTACCAATGACAAGGGGGAGGCTGTTCAGTATGCTACAATCTATATTCAGGAGCTCAGGCAGGGGACGACTGCCACTATTAAAGGAGACTATGAACTGAAACTGGCCCCGGGCAAATATCAGGTTACATACCAGAGCCTCGGTTACGGTCAGGTTGTCCATAACATTGCAATATCGGGCCATCCGGTAGTCCTGGATGTTGTGCTTCCGCTACAGTATTATATGATCCCTGAAGTCAGGATCACTGCTACAGGAGAGGATCCGGCATATGGCATTATGAGAAAAGCCATTGGAATGGCACCATATTACCTTAATAATATAAGTTATTATAAAGCAGATGTTTACCTGAAAGGCAATGTGCTGGTAAATAAAATATCCGGTCTCATCAAGGCTGCTATGAAAAAGGCTGCAAAAGAGGAAAAGAAGGAAGGAGGCACACCGGTCATTATTAAAGAGGGTGATGTTTATCTGATGGAGTCGTATAATGAAATCGAATTCATCGCACCTGATAAATATGTCCAGAAAGTGATCTCAATCAACAGTACTTTCCCTGACTCAGAGGAAGGTGTTTCTCCGATGGATTTCATCAATGCCAGTTTCTATCAGCCGCTAATTGCTGACATGGCAATCTCTCCACTCTCGCCACAGGCATTTTCTTATTACAAATTCCAATACCAGGGAGCCACACCCCAGGGCAGTTATACCATAAATAAAATACGGGTAATTCCCAGGATGAAAAGCCAGCAGCTTTTTGAAGGGACAATTTATATTATTGAAAACCTCTGGTGCATTCAGAGCCTCGATCTGACGAACGACAATATCGCAGGGAAAATAAATGTACAACAGCTATATATACCGGTACGGGATGACATATGGATGCCTGTGAGCCATAAGTTTATTTTTAATCTTAGTATCGTGGGAGTCAGAGCCGATGTGGGATATTCAGGCTCAGTGAAATATCTCGAAGTCAGACCTAACACCTCACTAAAAAAACCGGAATCTGTCACTTTCGATTTTTACAGGATGCAGGCTGAAGCCAAACCTGAGATACCTGTTTCAAAAAACCAGCAGAAAATTGAAGAGCTCTTAAGGAAAGATGACCTGAATAACAGGGATATGGTCAAGTTGTCGAAGATAATGGACCAGGAATCAAAAAAGGCACAACCGGACAGCATCAGGAATAACCTGGAGATCACAAACAATGTTAAAAATTCTGTTGAAAAGGATGCAAACAAGAAAGACAGCACCTACTGGGCAGAAATAAGACCTATTCCATTGTCAGATATTGAAATAAAGAGCATCAGGTTGCGGGACAGCATACAAACAGAAACTACACTCCAGAAGAGTCAGGCTTCGAACGACAGCATTTCTAAGAAGCAGAAGAGCAAATTCATGCAGGGTGTTAATAATATAGCTACCGGACATACCTGGTCGGATTCTACAGGATTCAGCTTCAATCTCGGTGGTCTGATTGAAATGGAAAACCTGAGTTTCAATACCGTTGACGGATTTAAATATGGCATTGATTTCAGGTTCACAAAATCATGGAAAGAAAACAGGAGCCTGACAATTGCTCCGGATCTTAAATGGGCTTTCAGCAGAGAGGCTCTGAACTGGAGGCTTAATGGAACCTATAGTTTCAACCGGATGAAACAACGGTCCATCTACTTTAATTCAGGGATGACCAGCAAAGATATCTCAACGGGAGGATCCATTAACCTTCTTCTGAATTCTATCGGATCACTTTTTTTTGAGAGTAATTATCTCAAACTATACGATTCAAGATACATTGGAGCAGGTTACAGGTCTGAGATTGTAAATGGCCTTAATTTTACATTATTTGCGGGTTATGAGGACAGAAGAATACTGGAAAACACCACCAGCTTTTCATTCATCAACACCAACAGAGAGTATTCTCCCAATATTCCTGACAATAGATATCTTGACAGTACGGCGAACAAGATATATGGATTGCGCGACCAGCGTCATCTGGAATTCGTAGCTACTTTAACCTACACCCCAATGCAAAGATACAGTATCCGGAACGGGGCGAAGGTTAACAGGGGTTCCGACTGGCCGACATTCGGACTTACATGGGAACACGGCATAAATGAATTCTCCGAGTTTACAAAGAATTTCCGGTACTACGACATGATAAAGCTGGATATATCAAGAAATCAAAATATAGGTGCATTCACGGAATTAAACTGGAGAGTACGCGCAGGAGGATTTCTGAATAACAGTTATGTAACGTTTTATGATTTCTTCCATTTCAATACCCAGCCTCTATATGTTCTTATTGATGACTATCGTGACGCATTCAAACTTCCGGCATACTATTCTCTAAGTACACCTGAATTTTTTGGAGAGGTGCATGTGAAATATACAACACCATACCTGTTGCTTAAGTATCTTCCCGGATTGAGCAAGACCCTTATGAGGGAGAACCTGAGCCTCTCGTATCTGGGCTCCAGGTTTCATAAGAACTACACAGAGATTGGATACAGCATTTCCGAGATCTTCTTCATGGGTGAACTGGGAGTATTTACAGGATTCGAAGATCTGAAGTTTAAGAGCGCCGGAGTCCGGTTTATTTTAAAATTTAACTGATCGCTGAGAATATTTTACTCTACCTGAAATAAATAAAACATGTACTTCTTGTATTTTACAAAATTTTCGCCATTTATTTCACCCGAGAAATGCTTCTTTTCCAGTTTTGCAATTTTTTTCGTGTACAGCTTCCGGACAAGTTTTACGACCAGGGGAAACTTGTCTTCAACAAGTGCCCAGACAGACGACCAGACAGGTTTCAGCACCTCCATGTGAAACTGGTCCACTATGCTTATTGTAGGAGCAGTTTCTGCAGTAATATCATTTTCGACAAGTGTCTTTATTCCGTATGAATCCTTGATTTGAAGCCATTTTGCATAATCATGCCCTCCTCCAAGCTTGCTTTTATGCTCAGGGTCATTATTAAAGAAATCACTTACCATAATATATCCGCCAGGGTTCAGAAGATTCCTGGCATTTGGAACAGATTTGTCCAGGGGTATATACTGAAAGCTTTCGCTGAAGAGCACCAGGTCGTATTTCTTATCAGTGTTAATATCCTCAAACTTGCACTGAAAAAACTGCACGTCCCCGGGTGTGATTTTACGTGCATAAGATGTAAGCAACTGACTTGGTGAAACACAATCCACGTTGTATCCCTGTGAACTGAGCACCTGTGCGGTTTTTCCCGAACCGCAGCCAACATCCAGAATTGTTTTCGTACCGGCCGGGATATGTGAAATAAGCATAGCCGTATAGTTCTCGTGGGCTTTTTTCAGGTTTATAATATCCGCTTCCAGCCCGTTAATGAAATAACCGTAATGAAGATATTCGGTTTTAAGAAAAAATTTGAAGATCATCAGTCCGGTTTCCAGACCGACCTCCTTGGAATCAATTTTCCGGTTCTTTTTCCTCCTTAATAGTGACATAGGCAGTGATTTTGTTTTTATTATATTGTGGTAATTCTATGCAAATGGCGGTTCGGAAATATCAGCAGATTCGTTTTCGAATCCATCTCCCGTTTTCCGAAAACTATCATGGTTCATTTTAGAACCAAGAGTTATGCTTGGCATTGTTCCTGTTTCCGGATTATTTTCAAAATCAAACTCTTCAATATCAACGAATTGTGCTTTCTCTTCACGGAACTTAAGTCTTATATCATCAACAGGGCCGTTACGGTTCTTCGCTACAATTATTTCGGCAATTCCCTTTGTTGAAGATCCATCCTCAAAAGTCATAAGTCCAAATTTCTCCTGGCGATGAATAAATATTACCATATCGGCATCCTGTTCAATAGCTCCTGATTCGCGAAGGTCGGACAGAAGAGGGCGCTTTGTTCCTCCTCTCATTTCGACTGATCTGTTGAGCTGCGAGAGTGCAAGAATGGGAACATTAAGCTCCTTCGCGATGCTCTTCAGCGACCGTGAGATATTGCTTACCTCCTGTTCACGGCTTCCTGCATTATCAGGCCCGGACATTAGCTGAAGGTAGTCGACGACAACGATATCGAGCTTGTGCTGAGCCATCAGCCGGCGACATTTTGCCCTTAGCTCGAATATTGAAATAGCGGGAGTATCGTCAATGTATATCGGTGCCTGAACAAGTTTCTTTATCCTGGTATCAAGCTGTTTCCATTCTTCTTCTGAAAGCCTTCCGTTTCTTATTTTATCGCCGGGAATGTCGGTCTCGGCGATGATAAGTCTGTTAACAAGCTGAATAGACGACATCTCGCATGAAAATATTGCTACATTCTTATTATGATCCACGGCCATATTTCTTGCCATTGACAGAGCAAAGGCTGTTTTTCCCATCGAAGGACGGCCTGCAATGATTACAAGTTCAGACTTCTGCCAGCCTGATGTAAGACGATCAAGTCTGGTAAATCCTGACGGAATTCCGACAAGCGCATCTTCACGTTTTCCGGCCTCCTCAATTTCCCTGATAGCCTCCTTTATCACAATGTTGATCGGAGCGACTTCTCTTTTGATATTTCCCTCAGCGATCTGGAATAGCTCGTTTTCTGAAAAATCAAGCAATTCAGTTACATCCCACGTATCATCGAACGACCTTGCCTGTATCTCACTGGAAACCCTTATGAGTTCACGCTGGATATATTTCTGGGCAACTATCCTGGCATGATAGTCGACATTAGCGGCACTCACCACTTTGGATGTAAGCTGGGTCAGATAAACCGGTCCGCCAACACTCTCAAGCTCGCTGTGTGCACGAAGCTCTTCAGTCACCGTATAAAGGTCGACCGGGAATTCCCTCAGGTTCAGATCAGTGATCGCTTTAAATATTTTCCTGTGAGCATCTTTGTAAAAGCACTCTGGCCTGAGGATGTCGAGTATCGTTATCACTGCTTCTTTTTCAAGCATTATTGCCCCCAGCACCGCCTCTTCCATATCTATTGCCTGGGGTGGCACTTTGCCATAATCAGGCATTGCGGCAATAACCGTCCTTACAGGCTTTGTCTGTTTCGCCATCTATTCTATATTATTGATTTACTGATGATTAAAAGATCTGATTAAATTATTTCCGGCAGTTCCAAAGGTATGAAATACAACTTTTGTAATTTCCGCCGGGTTGTTTTTCTTACAAACAGAATTTGTTTAAAACTTGTTGAAAAGCTAAAAGTCAAATTGGTTACAACAAATTCATTTCCTAGTGGTATTTTTACACCAAATAGCGGAAGATGATCACATTCCCAAAGGCTAAGATAAATATAGGTTTGAGGGTGACCGGCAAGCGATCTGACGGCTTTCATGATATTGAGACTCTCTTCTATCCTGTAGGTCTGTGTGACGCCCTGGAGTTCGTCGTCCCGACAGTAAAGGTCGATGAAGATGAGCTTACCGTCACAGGGATTGATATCAGGACCCGCCATGATAAAAACCTTGTGATAAGGGCTGTCAGAAAATTGCGTGAGAAATACCATATCCCATTTCTCAGGATACATCTTCATAAAGTAATCCCATCGGGTGCAGGTCTTGGAGGGGGGTCGTCAGATGCAGCATGTATTATCAGATCAATAAACAGATGTTTTGATCTTTCAATAAGTGAGGAAGAGATGAGAAGATATGCGCTGGAGCTCGGGAGCGACTGTCCTTTTTTTATTGATCCTGTTCCTTCAATCGCTACCGGACGCGGAGAGGAACTGATACCTGTGACACCATTCCTGAAGGGGCTAAATCTTGTAATGATAAATCCCGGAATTCACATCAGCACAAGAGATGCATATATGAATAGCACTCCTTCAGTCCCCGGGAATAGTATAAAACAACTGATTACAGGTGATCCGGCAGACTGGAAGAAAAAAATCAAGAATGATTTTGAAGATTATGTCTTCAAGCTTTATCCTCAGATAAGGGAGATAAAAAAATCATTGTATCTGGCAGGTGCAGTTTACTCTTCCATGTCGGGAAGCGGCTCGACAGTATACGGGATCTTTGACCATAAACCCGAAATTGAAGAGAAATTAAAAGAATATGTAATCTGGGAAGGATTGCTTTAAATTATAAACCTCACCCCCTAAATCCCCCTCTCGCCTTAGTGGCGACCCTTTATACACAAGTATTAGTAATATGTTAATATTCAGGAGATCTTTCACCTCATCGGTATCATAATTGACAGATCCACTTCTTCCGGCGTTTGTTACAATTTTGGGAGATTTCTCACTTCGCTTCGCTTCGTTCGAAATGACAAGCATTTATATTGATAATGGGGGGAAGGCGGCGCAAGGCCATCAGCCTTGCGCCGCCTTCCCCCCATATTTACCCAAATAAACCGTGTCATTCCGAGTCTCGAGGACTCGGGACGAGGAATCTCCCTCATAGGCTGTGATGTATATTTTATAGTGTTGTTATTGCTGGATTTAACGGGAAGCCTCCTAATTTGTCACATTTTGTTTTTGTAATTTTGTCAATTCCGAAT
>JALONV010000031.1 GCA_025454755.1 Bacteroidales bacterium
TTGTTTTGCAACTTTTGGATTGACCCATAGAAAATTTTCATCCATAAGATCAAAAAGATTCGGATTATTGGAAGTTCTGCTGAAAGTATGCATGGGAGCCCTTCCGTATATAAGGCGGTAAAAACCCTCAGGCGGCTCAGGATGAGCAGTATAGGTTGGTACAGGATCAAAACCTTCATTCAGGAATGAAGTAGAATATAGTTCGATCTTTCCTGTATTGGTAAAAAATTCCACTTCCTCATCATTTGAAAAATATAGGTCGTCTGCAGACCTGGGGAATGTTTTTACACCTATTCTCTTCATCTCCTCAAGGGAAGAGCCTGCCTCTTTCAACTGCCAGTCAAGAAGATCCTCAATATTCTCATGAGGAAAATATTTTTCTAGACCCAGCTTCAATGCAAGCTGACGTGCCATCCAGTAAGCAGGTTTGGAATTATAGGATGGTTCGGCGGCAGGCATCCTCAATGCAATCTGTGGTTTACGGCCAGGGCCTGTCCATATTGAATCATATCTTTCAAGGTATGTGCATTCAGGCAAGATAACATCAGCCCAGCCGGTGATCTCCATTGGCATCGTATCTACTACGGCTAAAAGATCGAGATTCTGGATGGCTTCAATAGTTTGTTTTTGATTTGGTAAAGTCTCTACCAGGTTTGTACCATTGACGATCCAGCCTTTAAAAGAGCAATCACGGGTGGTAACTGGTATCGTGGCATCACAAATCCCGTTTGCCAGAGCAAGGTCAGCCAGGACATATTTCCCCGGGAAAGCATCTCTCCAGGTTCTTCCCGGTTCGGGGAAGTCAGGATGAGGATATGTAGGCATTTCAAAGGTCTCTGGTCTGAAGAATCCTCCACGACGGCCCCAGCTTCCAAGAAGAGCATTCAGGATAGCGATAGCCCTGCTTCTCTGAGTATCATCACCATACCATGTAACATGTCTTCCCGGATGAACGATCACTGCAGGGGATGCATCAGCCATCTCTTTTGCTGTTTTTCTAATTATATCCGGCTTTATAGTGGTTATTCCATAGGCCCATTCAGGTGTATAGCTCTTTACAGCTTCTTTCAACTGGTCGAAGCCATAAGTATATTTTTCCACATAGTTTTTATCGTACAGCTCTTCACCTATAATAATATGTATCCATGAGAGCAGGAGAGCCATGTCAGTTGCAGGTTTAATCGGGAGCCAGTACTTTGATTTGCCTGCAGCAGTTGAGAACCTCGGATCGACAGTTATGATCACCGCGCCTTTATCGATAGCATCCGACATCTCCTGAACCTGTCCGTTATGCATATTTTCACCGATATGAGAACCTATCAGGACAAGACATTTTGTATCGCGAATATCGGTAGGTTCCGGAGATTCAAGTCCTTCTCCGTATGTAGCCATAAAGCCTACTTCCCTGGGTCCGCGGCACTGGGCATAAGATGGCGCAGCTATGTTTGTTGATCCAAATGCTTTCAGGAGATCTCCAAAATATTTACCACCTGATCCGTGCGTAAAAAGTGCTATACATTCAGGGCCATGTTCCTTTGCGATCTTCTGCATTTTATCAGAAATATAGGTTAAAGCCTCATCCCATGAAGCTTCCCGGAATACCTGCTTTCCCCGTGCTTCAGTCCTGATCAGCGGAGTCTTCAGGCGGTCTCCGTCATAATACATTCCGATACCTCCTGTACCGCGTGGGCATAATCTTCCGTTGCAATTCTGATCATCCTCATTACCTACGATCTTCCAGATGGTGCCATCGGGGTTCTTGTAAACCCATCCGGCACATTTCCAGAAACATACTTCACAATAAGTGGGAGTACGTTTCAAATCGATAGCAAGTTTTTTGATTTCTTCTTCTTCCTTTTTCGACAAAGCTTTTATCACTTTGCAGGTTCCGGCACCTGCAGCAAGTATGCCGGCACCGTATAAGGAAATCTTGATGAATTCCCGTCTGTTAGCCATAGGATAATTTATAGACGTGCTAAAAATATAAAAAAAAAATGCCTGATACCATCAAATATGATTTATTCGATACTTATCAGTATTTTTATGGCCTTATGTATGAATTTCAGCCATGCAGGATCTTGAAAAATACTTCAGTAGTTTCCGTAGAAATATTGTGGGAATCGACTCTGAAACAGAGACCCCCTGCGGATCTAAAAAGATTATATATGCAGACTGGATAGCCAGCGGCAGGCTGTATAGCCCCATCGAAAAGAAGATGACGTACGATATCGGCCCTATGATCGGGAATACTCACTCAGAATCTTCTGCGACGGGGATTGCAATGACAACGGCTTATCATCATGCTCAGAAGATTGTTAAAAAGCACGTCAATGCCAGCGATGATGATGTTCTCCTTTTCACAGGAACAGGTATGACATCAGCTATTGCCAAGCTGCAAAGGATACTGGGTCTTAAGGTTCCGGAGCAGGCACTTAATTATTGTGCATTTACCACCGGTGAGTTTACAAAGTGCAAGGATATTCCTAACAAACACAGACCGGTTGTATTCCTCACGCATACGGAGCACCATTCAAATCATACATCATGGTTCGAAACCCTTGCAGATGTGGTATTGCTCGAGCCCAATCCTGATCTGACAGTCAACCCTGATGCACTGAGAAGGGAGATCGTAAGATACCTCGACCGCCCTCTGTTAATTGGTTCTTTTTCAGCATGTTCTAATGTAACCGGATACTTCCCTCCTTACTATGAACTGGCGGAGATAATGCATGAACACAATGGTTTTTGTTTCGTTGATTTTGCAGCATCAGCTCCATACGTTGATATAGACATGCACCCTGTGAATCAAATGCAGCAGCTCGACGCCATATTCTTTTCACCTCATAAATTCCTGGGAGGTCCCGGTAGTGCAGGTGTACTGGTGTTCAGTAAAAAACTATACAAAAATGAGACACCCGATGCACCCGGAGGAGGAACTGTCAAATGGACCAACAGGTGGGGTGGGTACAGCTACATAAGCGACATCGAAGTTAAGGAAGATGGAGGCACCCCGGGGTTCCTGCAGGGAATCAGGGCATCACTTGCGATTGTCCTGAAGGAAAAGATGGGAACTGATAATATTCATCAGAGAGAACTACAACTGATTGATAATGTGTTCAAAGAGCTTGGTAAAATAAAGGATCTCCATATTCTCGCAGAGAACATTACCGAACGTCTGGGGGTCTTCTCTTTCTATGTCGACAAAATTCACCATAATCTTTTTACCAAACTGCTTAACGACAGGTTTGGCATACAGATGAGGGGCGGTTGTTCATGCGCAGGAACCTATGGACATTTCCTGCTGGATGTCGATTCGAATCAGTCGAAGGAGATTACAGACATGATAGATTCTGGCGACCTCTCACTGAAACCAGGCTGGATAAGACTCTCCCTTCATCCCACAATGACCGATGAAGAGTTGAATTTTATTATTGTTTCAATAAAATCAACCATCGAAAATGCCTCTGACTGGGGGAAGGATTACCGTTACGATAATCACACTAACGAATTCTATCATAAGAGTTTCCCCGAAAAGGAGAGTTCAGGATACTTAAACTGGTTCTGTTTGGATTGAACCAAAAGAACCAATTCTCCTGTAGCGTAAGTGGTCAGTATAATCATATTTATTGTACAATCGATTTTGTCCGCGATCGGATCAGGAAGAATAAGGAGTTAAGCAAATTCTCGCAGATGTCAGACTGGATGTTTGTTATCTGGCTGGCATTAATGGGCCTGACAGCATTTGCAGTAAGACTTTTTATAGATCTCGGATTGCTCGAAAGGAATCTCTGGCTTTATCTTTTTCACATGATAATCCTTGTCCAGTGGGCGTTGATCATAGTTCCGTTCGGCAAATGGGCGCACTTTCTATATCGCTCATTTGCAATGTACTTTGCAAAACTAAAAGCATAAATCTTTCCTGCCTGAAAAGGCAATGCGGGGCTGAGAATTTTTATTCTGAGATATCCCAGATACCTGCTGCCCTTTCAAGTTCAATAAGGGCTGCAGTGTAATCGAACAGCGCTTTGAGATAGTTCAGCTGCAGCTCCGTATAAGTTCGCTGGGCATTCAATACATCAATCAATCCACTTTCCCCATGCTGGTAAGAATAGATGCGTCCCTGCAATATTTTAGCAGCATCCCCGACAAGTCCCATATTATAATGTTCAACACTTCTGCTTTGAGCAATAAAATCATTGTATGCCCTTATTACTTCAGATGTAATTTGCAATTCCGTTTCCTCATATAATGTCTGGCTCTGTCTGACAGCAAGGTCAGCCGCCTGGAGGGATCCTTTGTTTAGACTTGAATATTTAAGAGGCAGGGTAATTCCTGCACTTAATCCGTTATATGCCGGAGCAGGAGCTATTTCATTTTTAACCACTGAGTTATAAGAATATCCTGCGTCGAGGCTGAATTCAAAAGCACGGTTTGCTTTTAATAGTTTTAAGTTTTTCTCAGATACTTCCCTGTTCTTTATCGCGACCAGCAGGTCTGCCCGGCTTTCTATCGCACTATTAATAAGCATATTCAGATTAAAATCTCTCTGATGGTATGGAAAAGTGTCAGATGGGCTATCCAAAGTGTCAGATATTTTTTTACCCAGCAGATGCATCATGTTTATATATGAGTTTTCTTTATCAGCTAAACTCTGAAACACTTCTGTCTGTTGCGATCTTGCTTCAAGCGATGATTGCAGGGCATCGATCCCTGTTGCTTCTCCTGCTTCCAGCCTTATACTGTCAGCTTTTGCGAGCCCTGACAATTTCTTATAGATATCTTCCTGCAAAAGATAGATGTTCTTATCTCTCATAGCTGTAAAATAGCTTAATGCAGCGTCAGCCCTCAGGTTCTGGAAATAGGCATCAAGCATAAGCTGTGAAAGTTCATGCTGCGATCTGGCCAGGGCAATAGCTGCTCCACGTTTGTTGCCCAGATTAACAGGGTAACTTATCCCTGCTTCAACAGACTGCCCCATCTGAAGAGTATTATCTTCATTATTTGCATATGCTATTGAAACTTCCGGATCAGTAAACACCTTTGAAGCTTTTAGTTCTGCTTCAGCGATACTGACATTGAATTGTCCGGCAATATAACCGAGATTCCCTTTAATAACGCCGGAAAGATATTGTGACAAAGTAACGGGATTGTTTATGTAACTTATAACCTGCTGTGAAAATGCAACATTTTTAACAGAACCAACCATTAGAAACAGCACAATTATTGATCTTAAAAATCTTTTCATGGGATATTATTATTTTCCTGATTCGCTGCGATTTAAAAACCTTTTCTCCATCATATAATAGAGTGCCGGCAGGACGGTAAGCGTAATTACTGAACCAAATGCAAGGCCATACACAATAACTGTTGCCAATGGCCGCTGAACATCTGAACCGATATTTGTCGAAAGAGAAGCAGGAACAAGTCCCAGGATTGCCACTATCGATGTCATCAGTATCTGGCGGAAGCGATGGGTTGACCCTTTAATAACCGCATCTTTCAATGTCTCGCCCTGTCCCCGGATATGATTTATATGAGAGATCATAAGAACACCATTCATGGTAAATACTCCAAAGAGTGCAATAAATCCAACTGCTGAGGATACGTTAAAAGTCATGCCAGTTATGTTTAACGCTATCATTCCGCCGAAGACAGGAAATGGTAGTGTTGCCATCTGCAGCCACGACTGCCGGAAGTTGCCAAAACTCCAGAAAAGAAGAAGAAACATAAGGGCAAGTGATAATGGAACTATCAGGATAAGTCGGGCAAATGCTCTCTTCTGGTTGTCAAACTGTCCACTCCATTTCAGGAGAAACTCATTATGATCATATGACACTTTCATCTCAATAGCTTCGCCGGCTTCCTTAAGAAATGATGTTATGTCACGGTTTCGCATGTTTATCCTCACAGTGAGAAACCTGCTGTTTTCTTCACGATTAATAATCCCCGGGCCTGTAGTTGTGGATATTTCTGCAATCTGGGACAGAGGTATTTTAGCTCCTGACGCAGAGGTCAGCAACAATGAGCCAATTTTTTCAGGTGTCTCACGTGATTGTTCATTATACCTGCATATTACGTCATATACTTTATTGCCTATAAATACCTGCGAGATAGCTTTTCCTCCGATTGCAACCTCAATAAGCTCTGATACATCCGACACATTCAATCCATATAGTGCAATCTTGTCACGGTTTGCATGTATCTGAAGCTGCGGCAGAGGCGGTTCCTGTTCAATACTGACATCGCCTGCTCCTTTTATATTGATCAGAGCCTGTACGATTTCGTCAGCTATTCTGCGGGCCTCTTCCTGGTTTTCTCCAAAGACCTTGACTGCAAGATCGCTGTGAGAGCCTGCAATCTGGTCCATGACCATATCGATAATTGGCTGTGAAAACCCGACACTATATCCGGGAAGCTTAGCCAGGTCTGCTGTAAGTTCATCGATCAGATCAGTTTTTCTTTTACCGTTTTTCCATTCCTTATACGGAATAAGGCCGACTCCACACTCTGCATGAGATGTGGAGAATGGATCTGTCCCTTCATCATCCCTTCCGACCTGGGTCATAACATATTTTACCTCATCGTATTTCATTATGTGACTTCTCAGGGTATCAGCCATAGCTTTCGATTTTTCCAGGGTAACACCCGGCGGCATCTGAACCTGCAGCCATAAAGAACCTTCATCGAGGGTAGGAAGAAAATCCTTCCCAACCGTAAATGAAAGAATTATGGTTGAAACCAGGATCACGGCCAGAGGTACAAAAACTCTGCGCGGTTTTTCAAGAAGATCAGAGGTGAAAAGACGATAAAACCCGGTCAGCTTTTCGAGCCACCTGTTATGATATACCTTCTGAGGCTTCCGGTAGATATAATAAGCAAGTCCGGGAATGAGTATAAGCGCAACAGCCAAAGCCCCCAGAATGGCGAAACCTACTGTGTAAGCCATCGGAGAAAACATCTTTTTTTCAATTCTTTCGAATGTAAAAAGAGGCAGGTAGGCCATTATTATTATAAGCATCGAAAAGAAGATCGGCTTACCCATCTCCAGACTTCGCATAACTATGTTTTCCTTTTGAAGCTCTGCCGATGGATCTTCTTCACGCTTTCTCAGAATAGTCTCAAGCATAACGATAGAGCCTTCAACTATAATTCCGAAATCTATTGCTCCGAGTGAAAGAAGGTTGGCTTGAATATTGGTTAACCGCATGAAAATGAAAGCGATCAGCAATGAAAGAGGTATCGTTACAGTAATTACCAGGGAACTTCGCCAGCTACCAAGAAATATTATCAAAACTCCTATAACAAGCAATACCCCGAACAAAAGAGTATGAGAAACAGTATTAAGGGTTGCGTTTACCAGATGAGTCCTGTCAAGGAAGATATGTATTTTTACATCCTCAGGCAGTATCTTATTGTTCAATTCATCGATAGCCGAGTGAACCTCTTCAAGTACTTTTGACGGATTCTCATAACGGAGCAACTGAACTATACCCTGAACACTCTCACTATAGTCTCTTTCCCTGTCGGAGTACCCGAATACTCCCTTTCTTTCAAAATTACCATATTTAAGCGCCCCCAGATCACTTAAATAAACAGGTATTCCATCGGAGGTCTTGACTACGATCTTGCCGAGATCATCAAGATCTTTAATAAGCCCCACACCTCTTATTATATATGTGAGATCGCCCCGGTCGAGCATGCTGCCTCCGGCATTGGCATTGTTCTTATTGATACTCTCAACCACTACGCTCAGAGGGATATTATATTTTTCAAGTTTCCTGGGATCAATTTCAATCTGATATTGAGTTGTGATCCCTCCGAAATTCTGTACATCAGCAACTCCCATAACCTGCTTGAGTCTGGGGATTATCACCCATTTCTGAAAATCTGTAAGCTCCCGCAGACCGTAACTTGAACTTTCGATAATATACCGGCAAACCTCACCTGTAGGGGATGTTAACGGATTCAACTCAGGAATTGCTTCAAAAGGCAAATCAATGCCATTGATCCTTTCCTGAACCCTTTGTCGTGCCCAGTAATCATCAATACCATCCTTGAATACCAGCAGAATTGCGGAAATTCCAAAGAGATTCTTGCTTCTCATGGTTTGCAAGCCAGGCATCCCGTTTAATTCCCGTTCAAGAGGAATAGTTATCTGCTGTTCAATCTCTTCTGCAGCAAGACCAGGTACCTGTGTTACAACCTGGACTGTCACATCTGCTATATCGGGATATGCATCAACAGGCAACTGAAACCATGAGTAAACACCAACTGCAGCAACCAGTACAAAACAAGTGGCGACCAATAACCTTCTGTTAATAAAAAGCCGGAATAATCTTTCCATTGGATCACTTTTAACGTAAGTAAATGCCCCCTTCCGAAATAATTATATCGCCAGTCTTCAGTCCTGAATGAACTATCAGCTTCCTGTCTCCTATTGAATTAACGGTTACTTGCTTTTTAACAAACACTTCCTGCCCAAGCTGCACAAACAAATAACTTTGATCATAATCCTGCAGAACGGAACTTGCCGGTATTATAATGGCATCTTTCAGTTTATGGTAAAACCGAACGGTGACAAACATGCCACACTTTAGCGAATGAACCGGATTCTGGCACTCGATAAAGACTTCAACCGACCGGGTCTCCTGATTCATAATATCACCGATATAATTGACCACTCCTTTAATGGGATGATCCGGCATACTTTCTATAAATATCTCCACCTGATCGTTCAGGCTGATAGCTCCGAGGTCTTTTTCCTTTACATTCGCGACTACCCATATTTTATTAATATCCGCTATCGTTACAATTGCTTCTGCATCTGATTTAATGTACTGACCGACCGTGATATCTGTTTTAACAATCTCGCCCGTAATTGGAGAGCGCACTATGAGAGGCTGTGTCAGATCAGCTTTCTCCGGATCGAGACCCAAAATCTTTAATATAGCTGCCGATTTATCATATTCCTGCTCTGCAAGATCAAATTCCAGCTTTGCTTCTTCAAATTCCCTTTTTGAACTGATGCCTGTCTCAAGAAGATCCTTTTTACGCTGATAATTTTTTTCTGCCAGCTCTCTTTGACGTTTTGCCTGAAAGAAAGTCTTAACATATTCCAGATAATCCGATGAAGTGACTTCAAAAAGGGGAAACCCGGTGTTAACCTTCTGTCCGAGTGTTATGAATGATCTTACAATCCTCCCTTCGAAAGGAGATGCGACCTGAGCCATATGCCCGGGAAGAGGTTTAACAACTCCGGTAGTGGTAAACTGTGCGTTATAATCCTGATTATTTACCGTATACATTTTCAGTTTCGTTCTCAGAAGAGACCCTGAAGAAAGAAAAGCCGTATCACCACTGACAAATGCGTTGTTGGATTCAACGGGATAATTATTGCCTCTGTTGCGCCTGTGCTGATGTCCCATTTTACCGTGTGAGTTAACTTTAGGTTCCGGTTTCTGATTTTCGGAATTTTGACATGCAGCAAAAAATACTATCAGGAATATTAATATAAGTTTATACATCATAATAAGGATAAGGTACATTAATGAATTCTGATTCCAGCTAATCTGCTTTCAGCTTGTTTGAAATATTTGAAAATAGATGTCTGATTGATTAGATGAACATCGTGCGGGGAGGCCCCCTGAGAAAGAAAATGGCTATTTTAATTCTGGATATATTAATGTTTTCAGTCCTGGCAATAATTTCCAGGTAGAAGAACAAAATAATAGAAGTTAAGGCTATTGCCAGGCCGAGGGTAACGATAAAATTATTAATAAGATTTATTAACAGGTAGCCGGAATCAGTATGTCCGTGAACCGGATTCCCGTTTCGATCGGGTTTGAAAGGGTGTGAATGAACTAAAATGTTCCCGTCACATATGTGACTATGCTCAAAGAAAGTATTACTCGCGAATAATCCGAGGAACAGGATAAGAAAAAAGTATCTTGATATGTTAATACAGTAGTTCTTCAAAAGTGCTCTCTTTTGTTGCAGCAAATATAGATTAATTTGATATAATCTGAACTGCCTGACCAAAATGGTTTAGACACTGTATAACCAATATCCGTCATTAAACCGCATAATATTTTAACTAATCTATTAGTATTTTAAGGAATCAGCTTGTTTTTGAACATATGTTCATTATCTTTGCAGTGAACATATGTTCATATTATATGTCACCACGTCCTGTAAAATTGAGGAAAATCAGCGATCCTCCTATAATATCGGGGTTTAAGCCTTACGGAAAGAATAAGAGCAACGGCAAGCCTGATCTTACTTTTCTTAATCTTGAAGAATATGAAGCGTTGCGTCTGTGTGATTACCTGATGCTCGATCAACTGCAGGCTTCATCTCTGATGAACATCTCAAGACCAACACTCACACGTATTTATGGAAGGGCAAGACAGAAAATTGCTGAAGCTTTTGTCCTGGGTAAACAGATAATCATTGAAGGTGGAAAGATATATTTTGACAGTGATTGGTATAACTGTAAATCTTGCGGATGCGTATTTAATAATCCTGACAAACAGAAAATTATAGGGGAATGCCCCCTGTGCAGGGCCAAAGACTTTACAAACTGCAGTGAATTTTCTCACAAATCTAAAGAATCTTTGAAAAGAAAAAGAAATAAGAAATAATAAATTAAATATGAAAGTTGCAATAACAAGTACAGGAAACAGCATGGACAGTAAGCTTGATCAGCGCTTCGGACGCTGTTCTCACTTTATGATCTATGACACTGAAACAAAGGGAATGGAATTTATACCCAATCCCAATAAAGATGCGCAGGAGGGTGCAGGGCCTGCATCCGTCCAACTTGTGGCATCCAGAAATGTTCAGAAGATAATATCAGGGGAGTTCGGCATTAAGATCAAGTCGCTGCTCGACAGGCTGAAAATCCAGATGATCGTTCTGAAAGAACCAGAAAAGAAAATAGAAGATATAATAAACATGTTGAACCACTAAAATTTAAATGCTATGCCAAAAATGGATGGAACAGGTCCTTCAGGAAAAGGACCAGGATCAGGCCGCGGAATGGGCCGGTGCAAAAAATCCTCCGCTGAAAATAAATCAGCCAGACCGGTAAAAGGTCAGGGTAAACGCCGTAACGGAGGCAGAGGTCAGGGAAAAGGCAAACGCACGCAAGCCAGTTCATAAAATAAGACTAGTAAACAAAATTATTTCCACATGAAAAAATATATTGCAATCCCTTTGGAGAACGGGATATTATGTTCTCATTTCGGTCATTGTCAGCAATTTGCAATTATAGAAACCGAGGGTAAATCGGTAATTACTGAATCATTGATCACCCCTCCTCCTCATGAGCCGGGTTTGCTTCCCGGTTGGCTGGCCGATAAAGGAGTTACAGACGTTATTGCGGGAGGAATGGGTCAGCGCGCCATTGATCTCTTCAATCAACAGAAAATCAATGTTTTTGTAGGTGCACCTATTAAATCCCCGAAAGATCTTGCAAATGATCTTCTGAACAATACCCTTACAGCCGGGGCAAATTATTGTGATCACTGATTATAAGTTTTTTCTGAATAGATTTTCTTTTAGTTATCATGATCAGTTTTGGTCCGGTTCCATCCAGAAGGCTTGGAATGAGTTTGGGAATAAACAATATAGTTGCTCCGAAAACCTGTTCCTACAGCTGCATTTATTGCCAGGTCGGTAAGACAAAAACTGTCAGTATAACAAGAGAGTCATTCTATGAACCTGAAGTTATCTTCAAAAAAGTCCGGCAGCACCTTAAGAAGCTGGAGAAAGACAAATATCCTGATTATATTACATTTGTATCAAACGGCGAACCCACACTCGATATAAACCTCGGGAGATCAATAAGCCTTCTGAAAAGTATCGGTATTCCTGTCGCCGTAATCTCCAATGCCTCCCTGTTGTTTGATGAATCAGTAAGACATGATCTCAACCTTGCCGACTGGGTTTCACTGAAAATGGATGCTGCCGATAACACAACCTGGCTCAAAGTGAACAGGCCTTCACTTAAACTGAATTTTGAAAAACATATTGAAAATATTTTCCTTTTTTCAAGCGAGTATAGCGGGAAACTGTATACGGAAACGATGATCATTAAAGGATTTAATGATACTGCCGGAAACTTCTCCGGGCTGGCTGAAATGATCACTAAAATCATTCCTGATAAAGCATACCTGTCAATCCCTACCAGGCCTCCTGCAGAGAAATCTGCAAAAACGCCGGATACCGATAAGCTGAATCTTGCATGGCAGATCTTCAATAACAGGGATATAAATACAGAGCTACTGACAGGATTTGAAGGTACAAATACAGGCTCTACCGGCAACATATATGAAGATATCCTGAACATTACAGCGGTTCATCCCCTAAGGGAAGACACTATGGCCGAACTGCTGGAAAAAGATAATGCAAATCAGCAAGTTGTTGATTCCCTTATTAAACAGAAACTGATAAGGAGTGTCTTATATAAAGGAAATAAGTTCTATATCAGGGAATATCATCTTAATATCTGAAAATTAACACAAACTCAAGAATATAAGCAATATGCCAACCTTATATGAACAACTGGAGAAAGATGTCCGTTACCAGGAAGGTATGAAAGCCTGTATGAACTGCGGTGTCTGTACTGCAATATGTCCTGCAGCAGAGGTGAGCGATTATGATCCCCGCCGTATACTCAATATAATTCAGGAAAGGGACGAGACAGCCCTGGAAACACTGTTAAAAAGCGATGAAATATGGAGATGCGGTGAGTGTCTTTCCTGCAAAACCAGGTGCCCGCGGGGAAATACACCATGCTACGTGATCCAGGCATTAAGGGCTTTATCTATTGAAACAGGCTTTTTTATCGAGAGTGAACAGGGTAGAAAACAGCTTGCCATCAAGCGAACGGTAGGTGACCATATCCTGAAATATGGATATTGTGTATATATCGATGAAGTAGATAACGAAACTTACCCTGAACAGGGACCTGTCTGGAAATGGCTAAGAAAAAACAGGGACTCCATGATGAAACGCCTCGGGACAAGTTATCATAAAAACAAGGCAGGTACACTGCGTAATACAGCCAGGGAATCACTCGATGATCTTAAGAAGATCTTCGATGAAACCGGTGGAACCAGTAGATTTGAAAAGATAGAGAAATTTTCAGCTGACAAGGCAAGGGAAATGAACATTGAATTCAGCAAGGGCAAAGATGAATACTGGAAATTCCTTTACAATGAATAACCTAACGACCAAAACAGATATCACGTGAAACCAAGGAATAATGATAATTGGACAGCATACCAGAAGGAAATAGCCGATGATCACTATTATTTTGCGCGAAGCTGTATAAGGCAGAACTTCTTCCCTGCTGCAGAGAATCTTTATATAAACATTCTCAGGGATCTCCTTGGAAAAGATGTCTTTGATGATGCGAAGCAAACTTCCTGCACGGGCATTGCATATCATTCTGGATTAATCCCCATGGAGACAATTATGACAGTGATCGCACGGCAGTTCTCACTTATGAATGAAGCCGGATATGAGAATTTTGTTGTCTCCTGTGTCACTTCCTTTGGTATTTATGTAGAGATGCTGGAGACATGGAAACATTTTCCGGAAACAGAAAAGAATACCCGTAATGCGCTGAAACGGGCAACCGGGAAAACCTTTGAAATACCAAAGAATATTGTTCATGCCAGTGATGTTATTTATAAATTCCGCAAAGAAATAGCAGCAAAGGCAAAATACAAACTGGTAAATGCAAATACCGGGGAACCACTTAAGGTTGTTGATCATATCGGATGCCATTATGCAAAAATATTCCCTTCGCACGGTATAGGCGGTGCTGAATATCCATACGTTCTGGCCGGTTTGATTGACGAGTGGGGCGGACAGCAGGTTGATTATCCCGAGAGACGCCACTGCTGCGGATTTGGTTTCAGGCAATACCTTCTCAAATCCAACAGAGGTTATTCCGTAACAAATTCCAAAAAGAAATTCGATTCAATGCAGCCCTATAAGCCTGATCTTATTATTGCCAATTGCCCCGGGTGTACATTCTTTCTCGACCGGTGGCAATATGTGATCGCTGAACAGGAAGGTAAAACCTATGGCGAAAACGGTTATGGTATACCGGTACTTACATATGAGGAACTTGCCGGACTGCTGCTCGGATATGATCCATGGGACATAGGTTTACAAACACATCAGGTACAGTCGGAAGTACTGATGGAAAAACTCGGAATATCGTTTAACAAGGCAGATAAGTATAAAGGACCCGGAGGCATAGATCTTGGAGTCCCGGAAAATCCTGTTACTCTCAGATGTTGAGTTTATGTTATCAATTTCACAGTTCCTGATTTTGAAAATAAAGAGTGAAATAATGAATTCATTTCAGACAATATACAGAGTCTCGTATTCCGATACTGACCAGATGGGCTATATGCACCATTCTAACTATTTTAAATACTATGAAACAGCCCGCTGGGAACTTTTCAGAAGTATCGGGATACCTTATCATGAAATTGAAAAAGATGATATTATCCTGCCTGTTATAAATGCTACAGCGAAATTCATTAAACCTGCAGTTTATGACCAGGAGATCAGAATAATAACCAGAGTAAAATCTTTTAAGGGCGCCAGGATCATGTTTGAATATCGGGCATTGAATGAGGCTGGTGAGATAATAAATGAAGCACAGGTCACAGTGGCATGTGTCAGGAAAGCACCGGCAAAGCCTGTTTCCCTCCAAAAACTATCATAAATACTTTAAAGGAATTATCAGATAAATAATTGAATTATGGAAAAAATAAAAATAGGTATTATAATCTGCGACAGGTACAGAACATGCGCCGGAGGAAAATGCTTCAGATCGGCAGCTAACCGCGAGGGGGCATTCTCAATCTATAAAGGCAAAGATCTTGAAGTTGCAGGTTTTACCACCTGCGGCGGATGCCCCGGCGGGAATATAGAATATGCTCCTGAAGAAATGAAAAAGAACGGGGTAACGCATATACATTTTGCAACAGGTTTTCTGGTCGGATATCCTCCATGCCCATATATGGAATACTTTAAGAATTTCATTGAGGAGAAATACGGGATGAAGGTAATTCCGGGAACCCATCCTATACCACAAAATTATTACAAGACGCATATGAAACTTGGCACCTGGAAAGATGATTTTTTAATGGATTCCGTGGAAAATGTTCTGGGTGATGAAAAAACACGGTTAAATTATGACTAATATCTATGATTAAGATAGCATTTGCCAGTGGAAAAGGCGGAACCGGAAAAACCTTTGCTGCTACAAATTTCCATTACACCTTATTAAAAAATAATTGCAGGTCTGTTTTAGTTGACTGTGATGCAGAAGCGCCTGACGCCTTAGCATTTTTTGAATCCACTTCTCTGAAAATAAAGGAGGTGATGCAAATGGTCCCTGTAATAGATACCGGTTCCTGCACATTTTGCGGGAAATGCCATGAATACTGTAACTACAATGCAATATTTATTCTGCCTCCCGTAAAAGTTATTCATGTGATTGAAGACCTCTGTCATGGATGCGGTGCTTGTTCCGAAGCATGCAAATTCAATGCCATATCTGAAAAGCCTGTTTCGCTTGGACAGGTAACAACCTATATAAATGATTATGGCCATGTTCTGATAGAAGCCCGGACCAACATCGGGGCTTTGTCGCCTGTACCTGTTATTAAAGCCGCAATTAAAGAAATTGATAAGAACGCGGAAATCGCAGTTCTCGATTCACCCCCCGGAACTTCGTGCCCCTTTATACAGACTGTTTCTGCTTCCGATTATGTTATTCTGGTAACTGAACCGACACCATTCGGACTGAGCGACCTGAAACAGAGTGTAGAGACCCTGAGGATAATCAATACGCCATTTGGAGTTATCATTAACCGGACAGGAATGGGAGACAATAAGGTACACGAATATCTCCGGGATGAGGGGATCCCTCTTTTGCTTGAGATCCCTTTTAAAAAGAATATCGCCACGTTATACTCCACAGGAAAGCTGCTTGCAGAAGCGGATAATTTTTTTGAAAAACAAATACTTGCAGTTTTTGATACAATAATTGTGCGAAATGGAAATAGCTATCATCAGCGGTAAAGGCGGAACAGGAAAATCAAGTATCAGTGCTGCATTTGCCACTTTATCAGACAAAGTCGTCATTGCTGATTGTGATGTTGATGCAGCTAATCTTTACCTGCTCTTCAATCCTGTTAATGATGAAGAAGATGTATATATTTCGGGACACAAAGCAGTGGTGGATCCCGGGAAATGCACAAATTGCAGGTTATGTATTAATTATTGCAGGTTTGATGCAATCTCTTTAATTAATGACAAAGTGAGAATCTCAGATATATCATGCGATGGATGTTTTCTCTGCTCACGTATCTGCCCTGAAAACGCCATAAAAATGGTACAAAACGATAAAAGCCGGATGTATTCGGGATCATTCCGTAATGGTAAAATGGTTTATGGCAGGCTTGCCCCGGGTGAAGAAAATTCAGGCAAACTAGTAAACCTTGTAAGAGAAAAAGCCAGGAATATTTCAAAGGAAAACAATATTGAGTTTATTATTCTTGACGGACCGCCCGGAATAGGATGCCCTGTTATATCAACCATTACCGGCACCGACAGGGTAGCCATTGTGACAGAGCCTACCATTTCAGGTCTTTCCGATATGCAGCGGGCAATTAATATCACCCTTAAATTTAACCTGTTACCTTCAGTCATAATTAATAAATATGATCTCAACCCTTCAATGACCAACCAGATCAGGGATTGGTGTGCCGGACACGGTATTCCGGTTGCTGGATTATTGCCGTTCGATCCAATAATGGTTGAATCGATGGTTCAGGGTAAAAGCATTACAGAATTTGATCCGGAAAATACTATAAACAAAGAATTAAAGAAAATATGGAATAACATACTAAAAAAAAATAATTATGAATAACGTTTTTGAAAAGATCCCCATGAATGGGGTAAAGAACATTATAGTTGTAGCTTCAGGCAAGGGAGGAGTTGGTAAATCTACTGTTGCCGCCAACCTGGCAATCGCAATTGCACGAAACGGTTATAAGACAGCGCTTGTCGATGCAGATATTTTCGGCCCTTCGATACCGAAAATGTTTGGGATCGAAGATGCAAAGCCTGATATTACGGCAAACGGCGACAAGGAAATGATATTTCCTGTTGTCAAATATGGTGTAAGTATAATCTCGATAGGTTTTTTCATCGACCGAAGCCAGTCATTGATATGGCGTGGACCAATGGCATCAAATGCATTGACCCAGCTCTTTGAGAATACCCAGTGGGGAGAAATCGACTATATGATAATCGACTTCCCTCCGGGAACAAGTGATATACAATTAACCACAGTTCAGAAGTTAAACCTCAGGGGTGCGCTTATAATAACCACTCCCCAGGAATTATCACTGAATGATGCAAGAAAAGCTGCATCCATGTTCAATAACCCTGACCTTAAAGTCCCGATTCTGGGAATAATTGAGAATATGTCGTGGTTTACACCCGAAAAACATCCTGATGAAATATACTACGTCTTTGGCAAGGGAGGCGGACTAAAAATGGCAAAAGAGTTTGATACAGTACTGCTTGGACAGATACCACTGGTACTGGAGGTTGGAGAAGCAGCCGAAAAAGGACTGAGCATTTTCAGCCAGAAAAACAAAGATGTGGTTACAGCATTTGAAAATATTGCCGGGCTTATTGTTTCTAAAATTAAATAATTGTTGCCTCTTT
The DNA here is from genome assembly GCA_025454755.1 of Bacteroidales bacterium. GTDB lineage: Bacteria > Bacteroidota > Bacteroidia > Bacteroidales > VadinHA17 > LD21. Next base: position 17,770 of record JALONV010000031.1, read on the forward strand.
ATAATTGGCAGATTAAAAAAAAATATTACATTTACACAAAATCGTGTTACGATGGGTGTTGTAAGGTTCAGTGTAAGTCTTGAGGAGGAACTTCTTAATGAACTCGACCGGTTTGTTAAAGATAACATCTTTTCAAACCGGTCGCAGGCAATAAGAAATCTGATTGAGAAGAATATTGTTGAAAAGAAATGGCACTGCAACAATGTAGTTGCAGGCGCTATTGTTTTAATATATGATCATAATAAAAAAGAAATAGTTTTAAGGCTGAATGATATACAGCACAAATATTTCGATATTATCCTCTCCTCTCAACACTTTCACCTTAACCATAATTTTTGCTTTGAAATAATTGCTGTCAAAGGTGTTGCGAAAAAGCTTACTGAATTGTCAGATAAGCTGATAAGTATCAAGGGAATCAGTCATGGTAAACTAATTATGAGTAAAACCGATTAAAAATTTTACTTTAGCAGTAATACGTCTTTTAATATTCGTAATATTATTTTTAAAATATAAGTCATGAGAAAATCATTTTTTGCAATAATATCAGCTATAATAACAACGCTGCCGGGATATTCACAGGAAAAAGTACACTCAGTATTAACGGACACGGTTAACCTTGATGAAGTAGTTATAACCGGAACTACCGTAAAAGTGAATAAGCATAGTGTTCCAATGGCTGTCTCGGTTGTAAATAATCTTCAGATTCAGGAGAGCAATGAGACTTCCCTCCTTCCGATATTAAACGGACGGGTCCCTGGTCTTTTTGTAACTGAGCGTGGAGTTATGGGTTTTGGAGTGGCGACCAATGCAGCCGGCCAGATTTCAATAAGAGGGATAGGCGGAAGCCCTACAACAGGGGTGTTAATGCTTATTGATGGTCATCCCCAGTTTATGGGAATTTTCGGTCATCCTCTTCCCGACTCTTATATTGCATCCGATGTCGAAAGAGTTGAAGTCATCCGTGGTCCTGCCTCTATCCTTTACGGATCAAATGCAATGGGCGGAGTTATAAATATAATTACGAAAAAACAGATTCAAGAAGGTCTAAGCGGCAATGCCAATATTATGTATGGTTCATTTAACACGCAGAAATACATGGCGTCGGCAGGGTTTAAGAAAGATAAATTCAGCGTCTTTACTTCGGTTAACCACGACCAGACTGACGGTCATCGTCCGAAATCGGCTTTTAACATAACCAACGGGTATCTGAAAATGTCATACCAGGCCGGTGATCACTTATATCTATCCGGTGATTTCAGCCTGGCACATTTCAAAACTACCGACCCCGGTCCTGATACCATAAATGCTCTATCCGGTAACTCGCTCAACATAACCAGAGGTTACTGGTCGTTGGCAGTTGATAACAACTTCGCTAAGTATTCGGGTACAGCAAAATTCTTCTATAATTTCGGTGAACACAAGATATCTGACGGGTTTCATTCTCAAGATGCAAATTATGGATTGAATATTTATGAATCTGTTAAACTATTTAAGGGCAATAATTTAACTGTTGGTGCAGATTACCTTAATTACGGAGGACTGGCCGAAAATGAACTGGCGATGGGCGGCCAGGGAATGATATTTAAGGATACAACAGTTTACGATGCAGGTATTTATGGTTTTATACAACAGACTCTATTCAGCAGGCTGACGCTCAATGCCGGATTACGCCTGCAGAATCATCAGGTTTACGGAACAAAGTGGATACCTGCCGGCGGACTTACATATAAAATTACCGGAAATACAACTATTAAAGTCTCAGTAGCGGAGGGTTTCAGAAGTCCCACAATCCAGGAGCTTTATATATGGAATCACAATGTGAACCTTAAACCAGTAACAATAATGAGCTATGAAACAGGATTGCTTCAATCGTTCTTCAATCAGAAGCTTAAACTCGAATTGACAGGCTATATTGTTAAAGGCGATAACATGATTATAACAGTACCAATGCAGGGGTTACAAAATGCTGGTAAAGTAAACAACAAAGGGATTGAGTTTGCCGTCAATGCAAATCCCGAAAAAGACCTTGGTATTAACCTGACTTATTCATATATACATATGGAAAGCCCGGTTTATGCAACACCCAGGCATCATCTTTTCCTGAGTTGCGATTACAGGCTCAATAAGTGGCTTATTACGGCGAGTGCACAGTATGTGAATAATCTCGACACTGATCCCTCAACAAAAATAAGCTATCAGACTTATACGCTTCTGAATTCCAAAATTTCATATCAGGCCTGGAGATTTGCCGGATTTTTTATCAGCGCCGAGAATATATTAAACCAGAAGTATGAGAATAACCTCTATTACCCGATGCCCCGTATAACTGTTTTCGGAGGGATTAAAATAAAAATCTAATACTTACCAAAAAACAGATTAATTATCCCAGTTTCCCTCAAAAATAATAAGCCCTACTTCTCCAGTTCTCCCAGTCGTTTTTCAATATCGACCTGAGAGCGCTTAAGCTCATCTGCCTGGGATTTAAGAAGTTTTATTTCATCTTCTTTACTAATTGCAATTGTCCAAGGAGAAGCCTGCAAGCCCCTTCCTCTTCCATAAGCCATACCCCTTCCAATACCTCTTCCACGACCTCTTCCAGGTCCGAATCCTCTGCCCGTTCCTCCACCTTGTCCTTTTGCGTAACCCGGTGAATCAAAACCTGAACAATAACCTAATCCTCTTCCGGTCCTGGGACCCTGTCCCATTGATCCGGTACGATCTCCTGCTGGCATAATTTTTATTTTTAGTTTATTTATGTGTCTAATTGCTCGGTGCTCGGTAAGTATTATACAAAGATACAAAATTAAATGAACATATGTTCACTTCATTAAATTATTATTTGATAAGAATATGGAAGCTTTTTATTTAAGATTAGTCTGACAACTTTAAGCTGAACCGCCACAAGCTATCACCCTAAATGTATTATGCATTTACCGATTATCTTCCGTCAGGATCACGGTCATTAAGGCGAGTTATATTATCTGAATCACATTCACTACAGTGATCAACAGGATTTTCTGAGACAGTTGTTTCATGGCAATCTCCACACCTGTACCAGAAATCATCTGCGATGTAAGTTCCTCCCTGAATGATTATCGCTTTCCCTTCAACAAAGGCTTTCGCTACACACTTGCGGGCTTTGTCATAAAGCCGGGTAAAGGTCGGACGTGAGATATTCATTTTCTTTGCAGCTTCTTCCTGTGTAAGGTTCTCATAATCTGCAAGTCGCAAGGCTTCATACTCTTCATACAATAAATTAACAGATTCAAGATCCCGCATGGGAATGCCAAATGGTTTGAATCCTTCCATAATTGGCGGCCTTCTTATTCGTCTGTTTCTTATCCGGTTAGGCATATTCTAAGCGTTGTCGTCCTGTTATTGAATTTATTATCAGTACAAATTTAGCATATAAATGACCATATGTTCATTTAATTTTAATATTTTTACTTAACTGGTTTTATTAATTCATATTGAATTGTTCGCCTGGTCTTTTTGCCGAGTTACAAAAAATGCAAATAACAAAAAAAATACTCTTTGTGGCATTGCGCCTGGGTTTCGGGATCTGCCTGTTTTTATCACAGTTTACAGGCAACCGCAATACATTCTTCACAGACAACCCATACATGCTATGTTTGGGAATATTAGTCTTTCTTGCAGGCATTCTTTTCTGGGTTACTTCATCATATAATCTGCAAAAAGCAGTCAAAGAGAACAGAATTGCAGCCAGCGGACCATACAAATTTGTAAGGCATCCAATCTATACCAGCATATACATCCTTACGGCCGGATTAGGATTTATGTTCTTCGCATGGTTCTGGTTCGTCATTATGATAGTATTCATACCTCTCTGGTACCTGGAATGCAGGAAAGAGGAAAAGGAAATGATTGAACTGCACGGAGAGGAATATATAAATTATCGGAAAAATACAGGAATGTTTTTCCTAAAAACTGAGAGGTAAATTTTAAGCCGGTTCAAAGCAGATGAGCGTGCGGAAAAGAATAGAAAATAAGAGTTCAAGAACTGCTGCATATACCTGTACGTGCAGGGCATCATCATATCTCGAGAAGGAAATTCATTACAAATCATATGATTATATAGCTGTTAAGCTGTTGCCTTATTTTGTAAAACTCCTGTTGAAACTTAAAATTCTAAATTTAAAAGACGGAATATCTCCACAAGGGATATATCAATATGTTATTGCAAGAACGAACTACATTGACAGTGTTTTTGAGGAATCAATAAAAAATGGATTCGAACAAATTTTAATTATTGGTGCAGGATTTGATTCAAGAGCAATAAGATTTTTGAGTTCTGGGGAAAGTAATGTAAAAGTTTATGAAACAGATACAAATTTTACTCAGAAAGCGAAAATAAAACAACTTAAAAAACGGGGAGTTACCATTCCCGGAAACAACATTTACATATCAATAGATTTTAACAAAGAGGATTTGAGAAAAAAATTAAGGGAATATAAATTCGATCTGAATAAAAAGACTCTGTTTATACTTGAAGGTATCACAATGTATTTGACAGAATCTGCAAATGATGAGACATTTAAACTTATTCATGATTATTCTGCGCCGGGAAGCCTGATGGTTTTTGATTATATATATTCATCAGTTCTCAGAAGGGAGCTGAAATATTACGGAGAAAGCGCAATATACCGGAGGGTGAAAAAGGATAATGAAAAATGGACTTTTGGAATTGAAGAAGGTGGAATAGAGAGATTTCTTAATTCCTATAACTTCACTCTCCTGGAACATCTTGATTCAAATACAATTGAGAATAAATACTTTAAAGATGAATCAGGCAACTTGATTACAAAGGTCAATGGGACCCATTGTATAGCATATGCAAGAAGAAATGATTAATCCCCCAGTTGTTAATACTGCTGAAATATAAGCAGAAAAAAACAATCAATAATCCCATAAAATCTGGAATATTGACACCTATTCCTTTTTCCTGGTATTAATTTTAAACGGCAGGTAAAGCGGGCAGAAGCTTATAAAGCTTGTTACAACGAATATTGCAGCAACAACCATCAGTACAATTGCCAGTGTTCCTGTTATAACATTCAGAAAATAAAGTACTACAATGACAGCTGCAACCAGAAGCCTGATTATCCTGTCAAGATTACCCATGTTCTTTTTCATAATTTTAAGTTTTAATAAATGTAAGATATTTTTTTACCCCTTCAGCAATGAGCCGTTGTGCCGTTGTGCCGTTGTGCCGTTGCGCCATTGTTCCATTGTGCCGCAGGGCCTTTGCTGCTCAAACAAGCTTTCAGGAATAATGTTCAGTTCAAATTGTAAGTATTTTGAAGCCAAGTACATTTACCAGCTTTTGCCACAAGCTGAGAGAGATCATTATTCTTACCAAGATTCTGCGTCATGGCGTCGAGCTTTTTCTCAAGCGACTTAATAACCCCGGGATTAAGCGGTCTGAAAAACCAGAGCTGGTAGAGAAAATCCTTGGCCTTCTTCCGGAACATATGAAGATTCGCAGGTTTAGGGCTGTTCCTGCAGATCATGTATTTGTCAATAACAATATTATATGTATTTTCAAGCTCTGCCAGAAGTCTCTTTGGATCAATATTATCCAGTTTCAAAAAACGAAGCCTGAATCCTGCCTTGTTCAGAAGCTCTTCTATTTTAACCAGGTCGCCTTTCACCTGTGCTGATGGTTCTGCAGGAATTTCAATCTTCTTCATCAGTGCTTCAAGCTTCTCATTCCCATGCAGCGAAGAGAAAAGCCTGGCATGATTTTTTTTCAGCTCCTTCAGTGTTTTCCTGTGAACCGATGTTTCCCGCCAGGAACACAGAAGCCGGCCTGTCTCCCTGTAAGCTTCGTAATCCCTGCCGTAAGTTTTCTCATCGACCTGACTGGATATCAGCCTCATAACAGCCCTGCACTTCTTCATCAGAACCCTTACATCATGGACAGCCCTGTCGTCAGGCATCGGCGACTGCATGAGCAAGCCCTGTGCCTCCCTTATATAACCGGCAAGTACAGGCTTTATCTCCCTGAGTTTCACATAATCGGGTTCCATGATATTGTGGCTTAACATGTTAAAAGTAAACATTAAAAATTTACAATCAAAGTACCAGAATGCGACATAGAAAAGTTAAATTTGCTTATAGCATTTAAAACAATCTGAAGATGAGTAAAAAGAGCTCCGGTATGAGGATTGGCATCCTTACTGCCGGTGGTGACTGCCCGGGTATCAATGCAGCCATCCGTGGGGTTGGAAAGACAGCTATTGTAAAATACGGGATGGAACTCATCGGCATAAGTGACGGCTTCACAGGTTTATTAACGAAGGAATACCGAGAACTTACTGAAAAGGATCTTTCCGGAATACTTACCGTTGGAGGAACGATCCTGGGCACATCGAGGGAAAAGCCTTTCAAAAGCGATGGAAAGAAGAAAAACGAGATCAGAAAACCCGATCTCATCGTTGAACATTATGAGCAGATGGGGCTCGACTGCCTGGTATGCGTAGGCGGCAACGGAACATTGAAAACGGCAAACCTTCTGGCTCAGGAGGGTCTTAATGTGGTTGGAATACCTAAAACAATCGATAACGACGTCTGGGGAACTGACATTACCTTTGGATTTGATTCTGCAGTAAACATTGCGACAGAAGCGATCGACAGACTTCATTCAACTGCCAACTCTCATAAAAGGATCATGCTCATCGAACTGATGGGTCATAATGCAGGATGGATAGCGCTTTATTCAGGCCTCGCCAGCGGCGGTGATGTAATTCTTATCCCGGAGATCCCTTATAAAGAAGAAAAGATCGCTGAATGTCTGCTGAACCGGGCTGCCGGAAACAAGCCTTATTCTATAGTAGTTGTAGCCGAAGGTGTTAAAAATCCTGGTAAAGAAAGGTCTGTTGCACATTATCTCAGCAACAGGATATATGAGATGACAGGACTGGAAACAAGAGAGACTGTTCTCGGCTACATACAGCGCGGAGGCACCCCCTCTCCCATGGATCGTGTCCTTGCTACGCGCTATGGTGCGGCAGCTGCTGATATGATAGCAAAGAGAGATTTTGGAAATATGGTTGCTTTAAAGAACAATAAGATTGTGTCTGTGCCACTGTCAGATGTTTCAGGAAAGCTTAAACTGGTCGATCCTGACAATCCCCTGGTGATACAGGCAAGAAACATGGGCACAAATTTTGGCGATTGAATATGAAAAAAATAATCTTTATCCGTCACGCAAGGGCAGAAGATCCTGCTGCTGAGATTTCCGACTTCGAGAGATCGCTGACCTTGAAACTGCATTCATTTTTGCCGGCGAATTCGACATTAAGCCTGATAATATACTGATAGACAGTAATCTGTACCACAAAGCAGATATCAAACACCTGCTTGAAATGCTGAAGAAAATAGATGAAGATACCAATACAATAACACTTTTCGGACACAATCCTGCTTTCACTGAAATGCCGGACCGGCTTTGCAAAAGCGGATGTGAATTTCTAACAAAGACAAGCATTGTATGCATTTCTTTCCCGGTTAATTCATGGTCCGAAATTAAACTCGATACCGGGAAGCAGGAATATTTTCTAAAACCGGAAAAATAATCATGAGCAAAACATATACTCCAAAGGAGATAAGCTGGCTTTCCTTCAACGAACGTGTACTCCAGGAAGCTGAAAACAAGGAAGTTCCCCTGATCGAACGGTTTAAATTCCTTGGTATTTACTCAAATAACCTTGATGAATATTTCAGGGTTCGGGTAGCTACTCTGAAGAGGCTGCTGGAGCTTGGATCAAAAGCGAAGAATGTATTGGGTTACAATCCCAAATCCACACTTAAAGACGTACAGGAGATAGTCCTTTCACAGAATGCCAGATTTGAAAAGATCTATACATCGCTGATCAGGGAGCTCGACAGCCATAATATCCATTTTGTGAATGAGAAGCAACTGAGTCCTGAACATACGGAATTCATCCGGAATTATTTTATTACTGAGGTCAGGGCACGGCTAATGCCCTATATAATCGAGAGTGATGCCGAGCTTCCAAACCTCACCGAAGATGCCATATACCTTGCCATAATCCTGCACAAAAAAGGAACCGACAAGAAAAGATATGCGCTTCTTGAAGTGCCTACGGATGTCCTGCCGCGCTTTATTGTTCTTCCCGAGATCGGCGATGACAAGTATATCATTTACCTCGACGATGTCATCCGGTTCGGTTTAAGGGATATCTTTTTCATTTTTGACTTTGACGACTTCTCGGCCTATACTATTAAGCTCACCAAAGATGCTGAGCTTGAAATAGCCGATGATATCCTGGAAAGTTATATCGAAAAACTCTCACGCAGTCTTCATCAGAGAAAATGGGGAAACCCGGTCAGGTTCATTTATGACAGAAAAATGCCTGATGAACTCCTTAAGATGCTTACTAAGAAGCTTAACTTCGGACCTGATGATGTTGTTATACCTGCAGAAAGATACCATAACCTGAAGGACTTCATGAGGTTTCCCAGGCTGGGTAAAAAGAAATTCTATTATGATCCGGTAGTTGCCGTACCACACAAAGATATTCAGCAAGGGAAAAGCATCCTTTCTGCTGTAAAAAGGAAGGATATAATGCTTCATTTCCCTTATCATTCATTTGACCATTTCATTGATCTGCTGAGGGAAGCTTCAATTGATCCGTATGTAACTTCCATACAGATAACTCTCTACAGGCTCGCCCGTAACTCGAGTGTAATAAATGCCCTTCTCAATGCTGCCCGCAACGGAAAACATGTTACTACTGTCGTTGAACTGCAGGCCAGATTTGATGAAGAAGCAAATATCCTATGGGGAAACAGGCTGCAGGAAGAGGGAGTGAAAGTTATTTACGGAGTACCTGGATTGAAGGTCCATGCCAAACTTTTACTCATAACACGTGTAAAGAACGATATTACACAGCGATATTCGGCAATAGGCACCGGAAACTTCAATGAAGACACTGCCAGGATCTATACCGATCACCTGCTCTTCACTACAAATCTCAAGATCACAAATGAAGTTCAGAAAGCCTTCAACTTCTTCAATGTCAATTATAAGAAGGACAATTATTACCATCTTGTCCTCTCTCCTTTCGCGCTCAGGAACAAGATAAATCTTCTTATTGAAAATGAGATAAGGAATGCCAGGGAAGGTAAGGATGCATATATCTACCTGAAAATCAATAATCTTACAGACAGTGAGATCGTAAACAATCTATATGAAGCCAGCGCAGCAGGAGTGAATATCAAGCTGATAATCAGAGGAATGTTCTCACTTGTTCCCGGGATGAAAGATATTAGTGAGAACATTAAAGCGATAGGCATCGTGGACCGCTTCCTCGAACACAGCAGGCTTATGATCTTTTGCAATGGAGGAAATGAAGAATGTTATATCTCCTCTGCCGACCTGATGACCAGGAATATTGAGCACAGGATTGAAGTGACCTGTCCGGTGTTTGACAAGAACATAAGAAGCGAGCTGAAAAAGATCTTCAATATACTCTGGCACGATAATGTGAAAGCCAGGAAACTCGATCCTGGTCTTTCGAACAAATTTGTAAAACCTGGCAAAATTCCATTCCAGGCACAGGTTGAAATGTATAATTTCCTGAATAAACCAAAAGGTAAAGTAAGTTAAATGAATTATTTAGCTCTAGCAATCGGAACAGTATTGATAACTGCCTTCTCCTGGTATTTTTCACTCAGAGAGAAAAGATATCACGGCATTGCACGGTTTTTCTCTTTTGAAAGCATATTTATCCTTGTTTTGCTGAACTGGAAAGTCTGGTTTAAAGATCCTTTTTCAGGTCATCAGATTATATCATGGATTTTGCTTTTTGCCTGTATATATCCGGCAATTGCAGGCTACCTGTCGCTGCATAAAAGAGGGAAGCCTGAAGATAATCATATAGAAAGGACAACTATCCTGGTAAAATCGGGCATCTACAAATTTATCCGCCATCCCCTGTACTGCTCGCTGCTTGTACTTGGAACAGGGATAATGTTCAAGGATCCCGGGAAACTCCAGCTCATCCTTGGGGCAGTTAACCTGCTGGCTATCTATTTTACTGCCAGGATTGAAGAAAAGGAGATGATAAAAAAATTTGGTCCCGAGTACATACAATATATGTTCGAGACCAAGATGTTTATTCCTTTCCTTTTTTAAGGAGAAAGGTTAAAGGAGAAAGGAGTCACTTTAACCTTTAACCTTTAACCTTTATACTTTTTTATTTGGCTGTCAGCCAGGCAATAACTTTTTCAGATCCCGGCTTTTCCTTTGAATAGAGAACATCTATAAGCTTCCCGTTTTCATCGATCAGATACTTCTGGAAGTTCCATTTCACAGATGAATCCATTACTCCGTTCTTATCTTTCGATGTAAGCCATTGATATAGAGGATGCATGTCATCACCCTTGACTGATATCTTTTCCATCATCGGGAAAGTAACTTCATATTTAGAAGTGCAGAACTGCTTTATTTCCTCAGCACTTCCCGGCTCCTGGTTCATGAAATTGTTGGCAGGAAAACCGATTATCACAAGCTTCTGGCCAAACTGCTCATAAAGAGTCTGAAGATCTTCATACTGAGGTGTGTAGCCGCATTTAGATGCAGTATTCACGATCATCACTTTTTTGCCTTTAAGTGATGCGAAATCAAAGTCCTTTCCCTCAAGGGTTTTAACCTTGAAATCATAAAAACCTGATGTCTGAGAAAAAAGTGCTGGAGATATCATAATAATAAATAATAGTGAGAAGATTTTTTTCGTTTCCATTATATTAAACTTTACTTTTAACCAAGAAACAAATATCTGAAACGTTTGTTCAATACTGATGATAAAACTGATAAATATTTTTCTTCTGATTGCATTCATAAGTACCGACAAAAATAGTGCAGATCAAAAACGATCGTTTGATTATTATAAAAGACTGAACGACAGTGAGACCAGGCTTCAGCAATTCAGGGATGATGATGAAGCTCTCAGACTTAAACTCATTCAGCTTGACATCATCAATAAAAGCAGGAAAAAGCATAAAGCAAAGCCTGTTGAACTTGACATCCTTGCCTCAAGGGTGGCAAACAGGGCATGCAGGGAAGCTGCTGAGAATGGTTATATCTCGCACTGGAACATGGCCGGAGAGAAGCCATACCACCGTTATGCATTTGCAGGTGGATATGATCATGTTGCTGAAAATGTATTTGGAGAATGGACCACCGGAACCTACGACAATTCTTCATCAGAAATCTCAGACCTGATGCAGAGCGGCCATGCTTCATTTATGTCAGAAAGAGCACCAGCCGACGGCCATAAAAAGAATATTATCAACAAGACGCATAACTTTGTCGGCTTAGGTTTCTGGCTGACAGACAACCAGTTCAGGTATTACGAGGAGTTCATTGACAGGTACCTCGGGTTTGAAGATATACCTTCGCAGGTAAATGCAGGTGAGAAAACAAGCATCACTTTCAGCTGTACAGGCGACTACTACCCGTACTTCATTCTTATTTACAGGGAAGATTTTCCGGCTCCGAAAAAACCTTCAGAGCTTAACAAGACCGGCAGCTACAGCGATTACTCCAATGAGGAATATCTTCAGATGACCGCCTGGGAAGTGGCAAAATATAAAAAGGGAGACAAGTACATAGTACCCCTTACCTTTAAAAAGGAAGGACTATACTATATCCACATCTATACCGATGAAATGGAGATCAAAACCCCGACAAGCCTGAATACCAAAGGGAAGTCTCCATATTCAGGGATAGTGATAAAAGTAAGTAAATAACCGGAAATTCAGCCCCCCGAAGGGGCTTAACATTACTCGTATTATATTGTTTTTCAATTAGTTGAAATTATAAGAATAATTTACTCAGCCATTATCTATGATAATTGAAAAACTCCTTCTATTTTTGCGGCTCGATTTAAACCTCCTTCGCCATCCTTCGACAAGCTCAGGATGTGCTTCGGAGGTCAAAGCGGGGTGTAGCGCAGCCCGGTTAGCGCATCTGGTTTGGGACCAGAGGGTCGCAGGTTCGAATCCTGCCACCCCGACAGTTGAGAATGAGGGAGTTACAAGGTTTTGGCTCCCTCTATTTATTTGCCATTTGCATATAATTTGCATATTGCTCTATATCATCCCATGCCCTGAAATAAAGATGTTAATAACTCTCCCAGGCAAAAATAAATTTGTGTAATCCGTTTACATTGCATAGTTTTGTACTCGACTGCACGTCACTAGATAAAATTTACTGGCTCCCTGGATTAATTGCTCAGGTTCTTGACGTGCAGTCTCCCTGACTTTTATGAAGGGGGGCCTTTAATTTAATAGACTGCACGCTATGAAACAAATCTTTCCATTGCGGCAACCGCCG